>JAQUHM010000252.1 GCA_028683595.1 Geobacteraceae bacterium
CTGAACTAACACTTTGAGGGAAACATGGATTCTTCCCCCATTCATTAAACTTACATCACCTGAACGTGGAATCGTTCATCAACGGAATAAATTTATTAGAAAATAGATTTTCTCTTCAATTCTCCAAGGCCCGTGTGCCGTGACATTTTGGGTAATTTGAGCATCCCAAAAACTCCTTACCTGCATTTGCCCCTTTTCGTGCAATCCGCTTTACCATACTGGCTCCGCAATCAGGACATTCCCGCTCTCTTTCATTCCAGATCTTAGCCTCTGAATTATTGATAGTACTCGGATTTGACTGTCGAACTTCCTTAATCATGTTTGTCAGCTTCTGACCATCAATTAATCGGATGTTTTTCCCTTCCGCAAATTTGCGAGCTTCACTGGTATATTCCCCAGATGTTACGAAATATCCACCAGTTGCACCCTCTGCCGCAATAACACCATACAACTCACGGATCTGAGGCACACCGACCTTATAAGCTTTCCACTGTTTACATTGGACCAGATACTTTTCACTTCCTTTTTTCAAGACAATGTCCACGCCCCCGTCAGCACCATCTCCTGTTAGTGATGCATTGAACCCGCGACGTCGGAAAAACTCGCTGATCATCATCTCAAACTCTTTCCAACCCATGTCGCCCAAAGCGCTTATTTTTTGAGATGTTGCAACATTTTCGTATAGTTGTTTCTGTTTACGAGTATTGATAAAAGAAATTATCGCACCTAGGAGGAAAACAAACGGAAAAATGAATTGGCCGAACGTCGCTAATGTTCTAGCGAAACTCTTGACCACTATAGTTCCCATTTGGCCTGGACCAGTAAGGGTACCAACAGGGCTTGCAGAATATATGTGTAAAGCTAAATATGATACGAGCGCCAAGAGGACATCCGCCCACCAAGGCAACTTACTCGCGATTTCAAAAAGGTCTTCAATTAAACTGTTCTTGTCCCTTGCCATGCAAACCTCATTATCATTTTTTATCTTCCGAAATGCCAAATTGTCATGGCCTACAACCGCCATTTAACCCGATGCCACTTCAAATGTTTTCGCTCCGGCCACAATTCTCTATCAGTCGGGGGAATAATCCCTCTCCCGGAAAGAGTCAGCAAAAATCCCGGCACATTCGGATCGGCCCCGATCTGCCGGGAGGTAATAACACTATAACTCTCCGAGACACCCATCATTCCCTCATCGAAGGCCCAGTGGCAAAGCTTGCACAAAGCCATACCATTACGGATATCGTCATTCCGGTTCACACTCCACGGCACAATATGGGCAGCATCCACCACGGTATGACCTTCAGAGGTGACAATCCGAACCCCGCACAAGGCGCAACGATGATCATAGGATGTAACAACCGCCCGACGAAATCCCTGATCCCGCGCGAGCTTTTTGTACTTCTCCCCTTCGAGAATCTCCTTCACCCGCGGTTGGTGAGCCATCTGCACCAGTTCCAGGTTGTAGGAAAATGCCTCGGAATTTATCTGGGCCTGTTCCTGAAGGGCACGTTGCGCCTCTTCGGAAAAGCATGATTGCAACAGCACCTGTCGCAACGCCATACGATTTTCCGGAGACTGAAGAAGCAGGAACAAGTCATCATCCATCCTTGCACCAAGTGCGAGTTCCCGAAGCTGACTTACCGAAGTGATGTTGTTGATTGCCTCACGGGTTATCTCTCGACCGGAAACTGGAACAAGCTCCCAGAACGGTTCATTGTGCAAACGGGAAAACGGAAAAGCGATGCTGCTTTTCTGCGTGATCGGCACAACCCTGCGCCAGTAGCCGGTGAATAGCTCATTCAGTTCCACCAGGTCGCCGGTAACATCGATAAAACTCGACGTGATGACGCCCCGTGCAACCAGGTCCAACACCGCCATAAGCAGGAGCGGTTTGTGGGGAGCTTGTTTCCTCGTTGCCTCGTTCCAAGCGTGACCCGGCGCGCGGCGTAGCCTGGCGAATTGTCTTATGTATTTCTCCAGAACTGCCATCTCCAGTACGTTATTCATCGCGGTCTCAGGGCACGGCACGCCATAGTAGGGGCACGGCGCGCCGTGCCCTTTTGGCACGTTCCCCCATCATTCACCTTCAAAATCCCATGAAAATGGTTTGGCATAACCACAAATTCATCAAGAAGAACTTCTTGTCTGATGTCGCTGGTTTTCAACCATTCATTCAGGACAATCCGCCCATATTCGCCTGGAAACATCTCTCCATCCACAATCTCGCCGAACAGACTTTGTCGCTCATGAGCGCAAATGGTGATGGAATATGCCCCGGTTGCTGCGTAGTCATAGCCTTTCAAGCGAACTGAGCGACGGTGGTGAATGTCAGAGTTGTATCGATTCACCATAAATGTCGATTTTTTTCCAAATGCGCCGTTACATTTCGCCAACGCATCCTGGGGGCCAAGTCTTGCAGGTATGGGGTCTTACAATATTATTCTCTGAAAAACAGAAAACTGTCCCTCTTCTTTCCCCAAGGTCTTCCAATACGGCGCCCGGTCAGGAAACAACTTCCTCACCCTGCCGATTCGTACCGAACCTGATTACCCCTTCACCTTCAAATCCGATGCACATTATTCCCGAATACTTGATTTTGCTTCCCTGAAACCAAACCTCATTCTTGAGGAGAGCACACAGCGGGTTCCAAACTGGGCGTAGTTTCTGCTTCGCTCTTCACCATCGAATGGTCGTTGTTCAAGAAGAACACGCAGGTCATGATGATAAACAATGCCGATACGATGTCACACAGAGTGTCGGAAACAATATTGAAAATCATGTTGTCCGGTGTGAAAAAGAACGGAGCAACCACTGCAATACCGGCAAAAAAACCCAAGATCCCGATGACGGAAAGGTATCCAAGCACCCGCCACCATTGCCCCTTGACGATGTTCTTGGAATAATCCAGGGCTTTCTTCCCCGAGAGACCGCGAAGCGCGACAACAAACACGAACAGCGAATAGTACAGACCCCAGATGATACCGGGGACAATCAGGAGAAAACACAGGCCCACAATGATCAGCCCCGCCAGCAAACCGGTCCCGAGTGAGGCTCCCCAGCGAGAAAAGGAGTGACGAAGGGCCTGTTGCCAGGTAATCGGTTGGCCGGCAAGAGAGGCCTCGATCAGTCTGGCAAGGGCCATGGTGGCCACAACGCCGAAGAAAAACTCCGTCAACTGGATGATCTTCATGTACATATTGAACCCGCGAAGTCCGTACTCTCCAATCAGATAGTCAACGGGAACGAATGACAGCCCGATATTAATGGGGATGTATACGACAAGAACAATCGGCAGAATGCTCCCGAAGTGTGTGCGGTAGAGCTCCCAGCCCACGGTAATGACTCTGCCCAGGTCGTATCTGGTCGAAAAGATGTCGTGTTTCATGATTCTCCCTTCTTAGAGCAAACGGCGTAAAAGCTACCTGCAGTACACAGGTTTCCATCGTGAAATACATCTTCTGAAAAACGGGAAACTATCCCTCTTTCCCCAAGGTCTTCCAATACGGCGCCCGATCCGGAAACAACTTCCGCACCCCGCCGCGCGGATCTTCGCAGTCACCCGCATAGCGGGGAATCAGGTGGATATGCAGATGAAAGACCGTCTGTCCGGCTGCAGGCCCATCATTGATGCCGATATTGAAACCATCCGGACTTCTTTCTTCCAGCAGTTCCCGCCGGGTCTCATCCAGCAGGTCGAACAGCGCCGCCCGCTCCTCCGCCGTAGCCTCGAACAGCGACACTATATGCCGCCTGGGTACGATCAAGGTATGACCGGGGTTGACGGGAAAGTTGTCGGCCAGGGCAAATGCCCGTTCATTAGCTGCATAAAAGCAGGAAGGATCAATAGTGCAGAAGGGGCAAGCACCCATCACGATTCTTCCGCCATGAAATCAGCACGCAAAAAAGCCGCCCGATCAGCATTGAGCTGACACGGACGGCCCGGTTTCCCATATAATAAATTTCCCAGCACCAATCTCATTTTCCAGATCCCCTAAAAACAGCTAATCCCAGCAACAATATTAACCCTTTTTTACACCCGGCACAGCTCTAGTGTCAATAAGGGCTAAATTATATAATTTGAATTAAAGCGGCAGCCTACACTTCGACAGGGACTTTCCCGAGACAATAGAAAACCCCTGATCTCCCGGCACCGCCTCTCTGAAAAGAGTAGTGCGAAAAATCAGGGGTCGTCAAAGAATACCCAGCAGATCTTGCTGAAAATCAGCCAACGAGGAAAAGACGATGCATTTCCCTTTTTCTGACACCAGACACCGAAAACCTGGCATTCCCACGTGCGGATCGAGGTTAATCCTGGCCCGAGTAATAATCCGGGGGAACGGGATAATTGCCCCGTGAAGGTGCTACACTGCGACTGCTGCTCCCTCTTTGTCCTGCCATGGGAATCTGGTTGCCCTTGGCATACATGCACTGCTGGTAGGCGATGTCGTAGCGGCGCTGTGCATCCCAGCCGCTGGCTTGAGCGGATTCCGATCCAGCGCTTGATCCGATCAGCAGGCCGCTGGCCGCACCGATGCCTGCGCCAAGACCGGCATTACCGCCTGCAGCCCCTATGGCAGCACCCAGACCTGCGCCGATCAACGTGCCGGCGACGGATCCGCCCACGACATTCTGCTCGGCAACTTGCTGCGGCGACTGTCCGACCTGATAGCCGGCCCACTGTCGGCACAGCGCATCATCGGCCTGGAACTGCTCGAATGACTTCCCGCTTCCCGGCAACACCATCACGCTTGGGCCGGTCGGCACGTACACGCACCCTGAAACTGCCAGCAATGCCATACCTGAAATGATACTTTTAAAAGACATAGACATGTTTTCACTCCCCTATTGCTCCGGCGGCGAAGAAGGAATTTCCTTCGTCCATCCGCTCGGGCAGCGTTGAATGGTAGGATAGTAGCCTTCGGGGTCGCTGCAGTGATACCAGTAATTCGAATCCTCCGATTCCTGGCCCCTTTCGATATATTCGGTTGGTGACTGCTCAATGACAACAGGTGGCGCAGAATAATAGGGGTAATAGTAGTACGGATAGGAATACGGCCAACCCCACCAGGGATCCCATCCCGGACCTAGCCAGACACCCCCGCTGAAATAGACATTCGAGCGATAATGGGGATAGCCCCCATAGCGATATCCACCGGAGCGGTAACCACTGCGTGGATACGTCCCTCGATATCCGGCCCGTGGCTGCACACCCCGAAACTCGCCCTGCCTGGTAACGCTGCGCTGCGAAAAGGATCCACCTGGCTGGGTTCCGCGCTGAAAGGATCCGGAAGAAGATGATCGAGGTGAGTAAGACCCTTGAGGCTGAGAACCCTCGTGCCGGGACTCACGCGCAGAGCCTGGCAGCGGCATCAACAGCAGAGCTGCCAGTGCGGCAAGAGTAACAATCATGGCTTTATGCATTTCCGTCACCTCCCGCGTGAAATATTCGGTGAGATACGTTCCATCCGGAAACTCCAGATGGGAACAAGGTAATTATACACTAAATCGTCCTGAAAATGACCATACAATAAAAGTTCTGATAAGAACTGGTCTTTTGCATGGGGTCATTTTGCATCACTGAGCACCTACCCTGGAACATCAATGACCTGCTGCATAACTCCCCTTCAACCTCCTCTTTTCTTATGTGATAGAAGACAGGAGCGGCTAGATATGTGCCTTAGCGGAAAATTGGTGTTCATCAGGGAAATGTAAAGCCCGCCAATTGTTCGGCGGGCTTCTGTTATTGGTAGTTCTTTGAGTCCCTTTTCAAGGGTTATTCCG
>JAQUHM010000253.1 GCA_028683595.1 Geobacteraceae bacterium
CCACGGCGGAAGCGACTTCTTCTTTGTCGACGCCAAGGACGGCTATACCTACCCGTGCGGCTACCGGGGCGCCGAGAATCTCGGCAAGTTCTGGGATCTTGACCTGAAAAACCGGCCCTGCGGCCCCTCCTGTCGAGAATGCGACTGGGAGTGCTTTCGTGACCCATCAGAGCTTCTCGGTCCATTTCAGGAATTCTGCTCCAAACCGCTCGGGGTAGCCTGGCGTTTGCTGCGGGACAAAAAACTTACATCACTCTGGCTCAACGATTTGCGCTACTATCGGGCAGCCGATTTTTTCAACGGCAGACAGGCACCCGATTACCGCAAACTTGCGCGTTTTGCACCAAGCTTCGCACCACCCGCCGATACCGAGAAGCAAGGTCCAGCGATATCCCACATTCTCTCCTGAAAAAATACAACAACTTTCGTTGTGGCGTAGAAAGGTTTCCACTTGAACGTTCAGAAAGACCCTAACGATCAACAGCAGGAGATGATGGCAGTTTGTCTGCAAATGGCGGAGCTGAAAAGGAAATTGACACAGCAGAGCAGATCGCTGGAAACACTCAAGGAAGAAAAGGAACGCCTCTCGGTAACGCTCCGCTCCATCAGCGAAGGGGTAATCACTACCGATATGAACGGGAGGATCGTGTTCGTCAATAATGGATGATGAAGAGATAAACAGAAATGTCGCAGCAGAAATGGCGCGACACATGGGCTATCAGCCGATTCCCTGCTATTGTGGTGACAAGGCCGTATCACTCTACCGCGGTGCCCTGGAATCCGGAGAAAAATTTCACGCTGTGATCATGGATCTCACGATTCCCGGAGGCATGGGAGGACAAGAGGCACTACAGCATCTCATTGCTCTTGATCCCCAGGTAAGGGCTATTGCCTCCAGCGGCTATTCCGACTGCCACTCCAGCAGTGAATTCCTACTGCACGGTTTTCGAGGAGTTCTGCCAAAACCCTATACGATCCGGGAGTTTCATCGGGCACTGCATAATGTTCTTTAGGGAACGAAGAAAAAGGGTGATGAAAGTATTTCCCGGTGTGACGGCGGTGCCGTGAAACTACCGTCAAAACACCCCTGTATCTCCCTTTACGGACTTGCCGTTCTCTGCCTCTTCGTCTTTCCGGATAGCTCCCTTGCGGCACGGCACCCGGCACCCGGGCTGCCTGCACAATGCAGAACGATCAGTATCGTCGCTCCCGACAGCCTGCTGCAAACCTCGGAAGTCCGGTGTGCCGTACAGGACGTCATAACCCTGCTTCGCCAAGGATTCCCCACTGCACGGGTATCGCTGAACACCTCTGTGGCCGAGGTTTGCATCGTTCTTCCGGATCCGGAGCAGATGCGAGAAACTCTTTCCTCACACCCGGGACGACACCCCCGTTATCCGCTCCTGTATTCCCCTTGGCCGGGCTATCGCTGGAATTCGCAGCGAGCGAGAAATTCCATCGAGCTCAGGCTTCAGGCGTCTTCGCCCCAGGGGGTCGCCTGTGGGCTCTACGGCTTGCTCCAGGAACGGCTCGGCTTCAGATTCATCCACCCCAGACAGACATTGATACCTCACCATTCCAGCTGGCCACTGCCACCCAACTTCCATTGGCAGGCTACCCCGCGCTTCGAGAAAAGAGGTTTCCACCTCCATACTCTCCACCCGACCGAACTTGCCGAACAACTGAATAACCCCGCATACCCCTCGGCCCTATCCGACGCAGAGGAATACCTGGACTGGTTGGCTCGGAACGGTCAGAACGTCATGCAGTTCTACCTGTTGCGCGGGGCTGACAGCAATGCCTGGGCGGCTCATGCACAGCGTATCGTCCATTACGCCCATAGCCGCGGCATCATGGTGGGCGTCGCCTTCTCCCTGTCCATGATCCAGCAACGGGCATTCCTGGCCCTGCACCTGCTCAAGCCTTTCCCATCCTACCGCAGCCAGATCGATACCTCCCTGGCCCGCCTGTTCCGGGTAAAATGGGACTTCGTCACCCTGGAACTCACCATGGGGGAATATCTTCCCGACCTGGGAACCCTCCTGCCCGGAACCAGCAAGTACCTGGTGCGAGAGGTAACCGGAAAATATCACACGCGACTCTTTTTCGCGACTCACGTCATCAGAAGAGCGAACGAAGCAGCGTCTCGAGCCATGTTGGGCGATAGCCAGACGACTCCGGGTACCGGAATCCTCATCCATACCGTCATGAACTACGCACTGAGCGACCGGGTCGCCCCTGTCTACGGCAACAAAAATCTTGCTTTCATGCTCGACCGGGCCGTTCTCGAATCGAAAAGCCGCGAAACCTGGTATTGGCCGGAATCATCCTACTGGATCGCCTATGACAGTTCGGTGCCGCTCTTTCTTCTTACCTACCTGGATTCGCGCTGGCAAGACATGAATAGCACGGAAAAAATCGGCCTGCCCGGACACCTGACCTTCAGCTCCGGTTGGGAGTGGGGCTACTGGCTGATAGACTGGAGCATCGCTCGCTGGTCGTGGAGATATGCGGACAACGGAGTCATCCGGCAGCATGGCCCGCTTTCATGCCTGGCAGATCTCTTTCCGTCCCCTGCAATAAACAAACTCTGGAAAGAGGCCCTGGCCCAGGAAAACCGCTATCTGAAGGAGAAAAGTCTGATAAGGTATCTGGCTGCCACAACGCCTTTTACCGAACTGCCCCGTCCACTCCGGAAATCTTTTCAACCCGCATCCGAATTCAACGCTGCCAGGTTTTTTCGTGGCAGCACAAAGAGTGAACGAGAGTTGCCAAGGAAGGTTATTACCGATCTGACTCACTATGCCGAACGTATGGACAGTATTGTTGAACACATGTCCAGGGAGATGGCAAAGCAGTTCACGGGAAATACAGATGACCAGCGCGAGTTGTTTTCACTGGCCTCGGAACTGAAGAACTGTCTGGCCATGTCCGCACTTCGTGCCCGTCAGCGTGCCTTGACGATCAGAGCATTGCTGGAAGAAAAGGCAAATACCGGGCGCAGAGATGCTTTCAAAGAGAAAAGGGATTCCTTATTGAAGGAGGCTGCGGCAGTTCGGATGAAAGGAGTCCAACTGGTGCGGGAGCAGGAAAGTCACTATCGCTATCCGGTCAGCAGGATCGCTCGGCCGAGGGAAAGCATGACCGCCTACCGCTTCGGCTATCTCTACCCGGTCAGCACCCTGTTCTTCTGGAAGCGTGAGGAGGAACAGATTCGGCAGGGCCGGTTCGATCCATTTTTCATGAGCCTGTGGGATTTTCGCCGGGTACTCGGGCTGGGAAGTCTTTTTTCTGATTTCTCAGGGAGGGGACACTGAAAGGGGAATTTCCACGACAACTCGCAAGCCCCTGCCCTCAAGTCCCTCTGCTAGGGTAATACTCCCCCCGTGTCGCTCCAGAGCCGACTTCACTATTGCCAGACCGAGACCGCTCCCGACATCGTCGTTGGTTCCCGGACAGCGATAGAAACGTTCAAAGACATGCTCTCTTTCCTCAGACGGGATTCCGGGGCCGCTATCGATCACCTCGACAATTGCGACAAATTCTCCTCGACGCACAGCTACGTCCACAATACCCCCCGGTTGCGTATAGCGGACAGCATTATCAACCAGATTGGCTATCAGTGCCCGAATCGATTCAATCTCTCCCCAGATTGTTACCGGCTCGCCCTCGATAACACCGAGATCCACCCCTTTTTGTTCTGCAATGCGCGCCCTGTCGGTAACGACCTCCCGTACCGTTTCATCCAGCATCAGTTCTGTAAATTCCCGGGGCGACTGTGGCTCAAGTCTCGCCAGTGCCAATAATTGGCTGACAAGGTGGGCAGCCCGGTTGATGCCATTTTTCAAGCTTTTTATGGACTCGGCATGTTCCTGTTTGCTGGAGCTTCGCTCCAGAACCCTGAGTTGCAGCGCCAAAGCGGCCAAGGGGGTGCGAAGCTCATGGGCCGCATCGGCAACAAAACGTTTCTGTGTTTCAATGGCATCCGACAGGCGCTCGAGAAAGAAATTCAGCTGAGTGACGAGGGGGAGGACCTCGGAAGGGATTCCGTCAGTGAGGATTGTTTTCAATTTGGTGGGTGTACGGAGCTTGACTTCCTCGGCAATGCGATTGAGGGGTCTCAGTCCATGGCGGACTGAAAGCCAGATAAACAGGGCAAAAAGAGGAATAGCCAGCAACAGGGGAAGAATCGCACGCAGAGCGAAGGAAAAACTTATCTCCCGTCGTGCACTGGTGGGCTGAGCTACCTGAATGGTTCTCCCGACCGTGCGGAGCACAAAAACCCGCCATTTACGCGTGCCGGAGTAAATATCGTGAAATCCGTTGGCCTGAGGCGGAAGCTTTGTCCCGGTCGAGTTGGTATAGGCAAGCACCTTCCCGTTCCAGACCTGAACAATAAGTTGGGCCTCGTCCTCCCGGCTGATCGAAGACGGAAGCGGCGCACCTCCATGACGGGAAAAAGCGCGGGCCACCTGTACAAGCTGGTAGTCAAAAACTTCGTCAAGTTCATCTCTGGCAGTGAAGTACACGGCTGTACAGGCAAGGATGGCGAGGGTCAGGAATCCGCCGATAAGCAGAGACAGGAGTCTCCGGTTAATGGACCTCATGGAGGTTCCTCCAGCATGTAGCCGACTCCCCGTACCGTCCGGATGATGCCTGGCCCCAGCTTTTTCCTGAGGTTGTGGATATGGACCTCGACCGCGTTGCTTTCGATTTCCTCTCCCCAACCGTAGAGTCGCTCCTCGATAGTGCTGCGGGACAGCAGGGCCCCCGGCCGCTCCATCAGAGTCGCCAGAACGGCATACTCGCGGGCCGTCAGCGAGACGCGCACTCCATGACACGAGAGTTCGCGGGTTGCCGGATTGAGAACGAGCGGGCCATGTTCGATAACGGGCGAAAAACGGCCGACCTGCCGCCTGTGCAGGGCCCTGATTCGTGCTGCCAGTTCATCGGGATCAAAAGGTTTCACCAGGTAGTCGTCAGCGCCGGAGTCAAGTCCCGCGATGCGATCCGCAACGGCATCACGGGCCGTCAGAATAATAACAGGGATCGGGTTCCCGGCGGCACGCTGTTCGGCAAGGAACTCTAACCCTCCCTGGTCTGGAAGCCCGAGATCGAGAAGGATAAGAGTGTAGTCCACGGTACCCAAAGACAGACCGGCATCTTCGGCAGTAGATACCCGGTCGACGGTAAAACCCTCCTGCGCCAGGGAGCATCCGAGGGCATCGCCAAGCATTGCATCGTCTTCCACCAAGAGGATCCGCATAAGCTCCTTTCCTGCCTTTGGTTATTAATTCGTTGCTACCCAGCCGGGAACTGAAATGTTCTTTCCTTTACGGGAGATGAAACCAGTGGGGCCAGGCAGGAGACATTCTGAGAAGCATCAGAACCTGGATCACTACCGGAAATAGCATTGCTATCCAAATGCGTTTGGCTTCGGAGCGGAGATCTTTCAGGCTTACACTCACGGATTCAGGAGATGAGTAGGACGATAATGAAGGCATGAAACGCGGCGTACTCTGAAGATACTGCGTGAATTCCCGACCAAATCGTCCCGCCAAAAAACACTCCTCGGCCCTGATGACAAAACGGGAGTAGAAAACAAACCCGATCAGCATGACGACTGCGAAAGCAATACTTTTACATAATAGCACGGCAGAAAGGGCAAAGCAAAAGGTACCGAAATAGAGTGGGTTCCTGGTTATGGAGTAAGGGCCGTCCTTTTGCAGGGTATTATCCTTGCGGGAACCGATGAAAAGTGTAG
>JAQUHM010000254.1 GCA_028683595.1 Geobacteraceae bacterium
AGCCGCCAAAGATCATCGCCAGGGTCAGGAACATGAAGAAAAAGAACATGTCGTCCGATTCCAACCAGAGGACCTGGAGAGGAGCGCCGAGGTATTGGGGAAACTTGTGGTTCATGGCCGCATGCAGGGGCCGGCCGGGACCGGCCCCCTTCCTCCTTCTTGATCAGATAATCGCGCCGAGGCTGGTGACCAGGGTGTCGGCCCTGAGCAGGATGGCCCCGCCGACGATGGCCGGGATCGCCCCCATGATCTTCCCCTGGATGGCGAACACGGCTCCGACCACCATCGCCGCCACGCCGCCGACGAATCCGACCGGACCCTGGAGCATCCTGGTCACTGCGATGTCGTAGACGTCGTAGGCGAAAGAACCGGCGGCCGGTGCGACGATTGCGAAAACAGTCGAGGCGACAAGGGTAAGCGCCATGGCGCCGAACAGGCCCAGAGCGGTGCAGCGATACCTCCCGACCGCGAGAATGCCGCCATCCGCTTTGCCGAAAAAATTTCTTCGCAGGTTGATAAAGCGATACATGCAGTTACCTCCGTGTTTTGTGTCATTACCCGGCATTCCCTCCGGGGTTGTGGTGTTCCACGTCCGACGGTTACTCCCTGTCCAGCCCCATGCCGACGGAGCTCCGTCAGTGTTTCTCCTTCTTCTCACCCCCTTCCCTGAGCAGTCCTTCGAGCAGCGCGATGTTCGCCCCCTGCACGGCCTTGCCGTTGACCCAGAACATGGGGGTTCCCATGACCCCCATCCTGGCGGCAAACTGCCGGTGCCGGGCGACGAGTCCGCTTGCTTCGGCGGAAGGCACCGGGAACGTTTCCCTGTCCTTCCGGCCGCTCATGACCTCGTGGTAAGCCTTGGCCCGGTCCTTGGCCGCAAGGATCCAGGCGGCCTTCTTCTCCGCATCCGGATGGTGCTGGACAAGGGGCGAGAAGAATACGAACCGTGTGACATCCTGTCGCTCCCTGAAGAACTCGGCGGCCTTACGGCAGAAGGGGCAATCCGGATCGGTGAACTCGATCACCGTGTTCGGACCCTTGCCGATTTTGACCGCCTGGTCCAGCGGGAGATCCTTCAGCTGCCTTGACACCAACTCGTCCCGCCGTGCGGCGGTTACGCTTTTTCCTTCCGGGGTCCAGATCTCGCCAAAAACCAGATAGTTTCCCTTGGGAGCGAAGTAGAGGACAGTGCCATTGGACACCACCTCGAACAGCCCCTCGATTTCCGATTCCCGCACCTGTTCGGAGCTGATATTCGGGTAGGCCTTTTTCAGGGCGCCGAGCACATCGTGAGCCTGGTCCGGTTCGCCGAAGGCGGTCATGGCCGCCAGAAGCGCGCCACTTGTGAGAAAAGCGAGAGGAAGGAGCAACCTGTTTCTACTTCTCATCTGATTCGTCCTTTCCGGGAGAGCGAAGCACCGATATTTCCGCCCTGCGGGAGTGCCGCCGCGCCCCCGGGGCGTAGCAGCACTTCCCCTCCCCTGCGATTTCAACGACTCTGAAGCCTTCTTCTCCAAGTATTTCCGCCACAGCCTCTGCCCTCCTCAATGCCAAGCGGTCGTTGTGGGTTTTGCTCCCCAGATCGCAGGTGAAGCCCACAACCCTGACTCCGATGAGAGCAGGATCGGATTTCAGGGAGCGGGCCAGAAGAGTCACGCCTTGACGGTCGCGGACTTTGGCACTGTCAAAGGCGAAGTGGATAGTCTTCTCAAGGGTTATTTTCGGATCTGGCAGGGACGAAGACGCTTCGGGTACTTGCGTTTCTTTAGGTGATTCGGGAGGCTTTGCCGGGTCGGTTTCGAACCTGACGGCAATCGGAGGGGGAGAAAGTTCCGGCACCAGGGGTATCCGGGGTCGGTTTTCACAGATGACGAACTGACGGTAATCCGCCACGTCCCTGACCGACTCGTAGCGGTAGACGTAGCTCTTCAGAAGAACTGTCGAAGCGTGGCTTTGCATAGCCAGAAGCAGGGTTGCCGTCATCGCGATTATGAGTCTTGCCATCTTCTCCTCCCAAAAAAACAAAAGCCGGCCGTGGGGTTTTTCCCCACCTGACCGGCTTTGCCCAGGCATCCATGTGCCCCGGCCGTGCCATTCATCCGTCATCGTTATTCAGTTTTTTGAAAAATTTCCCTCCTACCTATAATTATCCGCGGGGGGTGTAGCTGAGGAGGAAAAGGATAGCAAAAATTGTTTTATTCAAGAGGGCCAATGTGCTACAACTTAGTCGTATTTGAATGTTTTTCGTGGCCACTTGTCACCGAAACGGAACAGGCCCTGTGGAATGCTGGCAGTAAAACTTGACTACAGCCTGAATGATATGTTGACCAATGGTAATTTGGTTGGTTATTCGACGAGTTAGACTGATGTGGGTTCAGAGGCATCGTGAATCTTGTTTGATAAATCAGGATAGTGACCGGATCTGATCAATGAATGGTTGGACAGGAGACGATGAGAGACTACTCACGTGCAGTGCACAATGCACAGATGGGACTGAGTATCCTTTCTGATGTGTTTGGTGACCCAGTTGACCAAGAGGCCCTGTGTTCTCATATGGCTAGGGACCTCGCGCCGTACGTGCCAAATGTCGCCAACCTTCGCACCGCCATAGCGATGGGCTCCCATCTTTCTGAGTATGCGACTTTTCTGATTATCAAGAGCGATGGGCACGACTTCGCAGCGTTCAACGGACTGTGTCGTCTCTGGCTGCATGCCCGATCAACTCACCCCCTGGAATTTGCCGAGTCCTTCAAAAGCTTCTATAGGCCCAAACGAAAGGCGATCAGGGACTACTCCGACTTGTTCCATCTGGAGCGACCGAAGAAGTCAGTCGCTGATGATCTATCTGTGAAGATGGCGTTCACGGAAGTCGGGCAAATTATTGAGGGCTGTATACAGCCCTTCGCGAGGCACTTCCTGCATCTTCAACTCCTAAAGACCCCATGTACATTGACCACGTCTTTATCTGGTATTGCGGGCATGTCCTTGGGGGACGTAATTGCGGGACTGGGCAGAACTCCAGCGCTTGCTTCCCTCTACTCTCCTCCTCCGTGGGGCTTGTCCCTCAGCCAATGGCGGAATATTGCGCAGCACTGTTCGTATGAGTACTCCCAGGAGACTGAATTTGTAACTTGCCACTATGGCAAGTCGCCAAGATTGAAGATGATCGAGTTTCCGTATCCGCAAATCCACGACCTCTGCAAGTGTGTCAACTGGGTATACGGAATACACAAGACAGCTGAATCGATCCTCAACCTTGGGGTGCCAGAACTTAGCTCGGCGCTCGAGAAGCAGAGCGATGTAACTCCGAGCTCATTTGTCTCATGCATTACGGAAGTGCTCCACACGAACTCCCTGAATGTGATCTCGATAAACTTGGATGCGACTCCATGGGAGCTGATTGCCCTCGACCCACTGGACAGAAATGAAAGCCAACTCCAACCACTCCTCAATCAAGTAGCTCAATTCACGGGGGTGCTCAAGGACTGCCAGATTCTATTCGTGATCAAGGAACAGGGCACGGGGCGCATCCACACAGGACTCATAGGGAGAGGTCCAATCGGGTAAGGGTAGCTTCTCTCTCCCCCTCCCCACACCACCTGGCACGCGGGTCCGCACCAGGCGGTTCCTAAAGAGTGACGGTCCAAGGCCGGGTCATGGATTTTCACCCATTTATTTGGTGGATTCGAAACACGGTTTCTTGTGCTTTTTGTATTTCAAGTGGTGCACCCTGCGGGGACTTTGTCACTTTTTCAACTTGGCTCGCCTAACATATTTTGATTTTCAAATGTGCAAAATGCTACACACAACACACATTTGGACATTCTAGGAGAAAGATTCAGGGATGTTATCCAGGGATTCACGGGGCACACCCAGGAACGTTTTGCGGAGATAAATTGGTGGATGATGTCGTAGAGTCCGTTGTCAGTGATCAACAACATCTATAAAATCAGTCAATTAACAGGCGTAAGTTGACAAAGTGACAACGTCCCTGCGACGCCACTGCGACGCCACGTGATGGACGGACACAAGAAGCTGGGATGTGAATCATCCAGCTTTTTTACGTCTGGGAGAAAAGTGATTTGTGAGTCAATGGCATTTACGAATGAGGCGACGATTATCATTCGTAATTATGCAAGATTAGAGGAATTGCCTTTAACATTGAATGGGAGTATAGATTCAAGGCGGAAAATTCGAGAGGATTGTCCCTCCTTCCAAAAAAATGTTCCACACAAAATATTTTTGCAAGAAACGACACCACCTGTCATGCGCATATCGGATACTGGCACCATAACTGAATGTATGGTTCTATCTGCACAGGAGCACGCAACAAGGATGATGTTTTCTTGCAATCAATATCAACTATATTTAGCATTAGGGTCTGGACATGACTACTGGCAACCATGACACCCTTGTTTATCGACTCGCACAAATTTTGGTCAAGCTGAATCAGGGTGAAAAACTTGATCCCTTGATGCTTGCAAATGAATTCGGCGTCAACCTGCGCACGATCCAGCGTGACCTGAACGTGAGATTTGCTTACCTCCCATTGCAGAAAACTGATGGCCGTTATCATCTCGACCCTGCCTATCTCGGCAAACTCAGCACTCGTGACATTGAGCGGTTCGCCAGCCTGGCCGGAGTTCGTGGTTTGTTCCCAACACTTTCCGACGACTTCCTTGGTGACATTTTTGATAGTCGTATGCAATCGGCACTTCTGGTCAAAGGGCATGACTATGAAGACCTTGCTGGCAAGGAAGATTTTTTTCGCAATTTGGAAAGGGCCATTGTTGCCCGTCGCCATATTTCGTTCGACTACGCAAAGGACGAAGGGAGCAAATCCTACACCGCAGTCGCACCGTTCAAGTTGATCAATAACAAGGGTATCTGGTATCTCGTTGCTCGTGACGGCGAGAAACTCAAAACTTTTTCTTTTGCCAGGATTGAACGGGTGGTTCAACTTGACACCCGATTTGCTCATGAACCGGAAATTGACAGGATGCTGAAAGAAGACGATGGCGTATGGCTTGGAGAGGAGAAAAAGGAGATAGTCTTAAAAATATCACGTGACATTGCCAACTACTTCAAGCGCCGGAAATTGATTGCCAATCAGGTTATTGAAAAAGAGCTGGAAGATGGGGGCATCATAGTGTCTGCAAAGGTTGGCCATGTTAACCAGGTGTTACCAATCGTACGTTACTGGATTCCCAACATCCGCATCATTAGTCCAGAAGGTTTGCAAGAGGAGATAGAAAAGGACTTACGGAATTACTTGGAGCGAACCGGTGGTTAACCGCTAAACAAGGGAGGGCTGGTATCATGAAAATAATCGGGCTATTGATCGTATTTTGCGTTGCCATCTGGGTATTTTGTGATGCCAGAGCCAGAAATAAGAGCATCCTTGTTGCGTTGATGTGGTCATTTGGTACTTTGATATTTCTGGTTATATTCCTTCCTCTATGGCTCATCACGAGGCCAAAGAAAAACAAGCAAATTATGATTACAGCTAAATCAAAACATTGCACTTCTTGTGGCGAGTTTTATGAGGGAACACCCGCATATTGCACAAATTGTGGCAAGTCATTGAGTGATCAAAAATTTTAATCCGAGGAACCAGATTGACACCTTGGAAAATGTACACAACCTATTTAAATGAGGAGATTTCATAATGGCTATGATCAAATGTGCAAATTGTGGCAAAGACGTTCCAGTACCCGCGAACTTCTGCTGTGATTGCGGTTCCACACTTGCAATCTT
>JAQUHM010000255.1 GCA_028683595.1 Geobacteraceae bacterium
GAAGTGACGCAACACAGCGATTGGCAAGAATGGCGTTCTTGTCCAGCGTCACCGAACGGGAAATATTGTAGGACGGTGACACCCAGCCAATCTTGCCTTTTTCGTCAGGCAGATCCTGCACTTGTTCCGACACTACCGGCACCAACGGTGCATGCTCCGGTTCTTTGGAAAATTTATTGATGAAGTCCTTAACAATTTGCATTTTCGTGTCACCTCGATAAAGATCAGCACCTGGAGGCTGAGTTGGATTTTTGTTCATTTCTGCTTACGCCCATATTACTTTGCCATCCATCGCATCAGCTTGGCCATGAAGATGTCAAGATCCATGATGAAAAAATGGAAAATCAGAACAGCCAGGATCAGGAGCACAATCGCTCCCACGATCAGATTGGTGCGCCGCGACTTAGAATGATCGATCTGCTGCCAGGTAACAATTTCCGGAATTCCAGCCAGTACAGGAAAGCCGGTGACCCGGGAAAGTGCTTCGGTGGTCCTCACCGTTGTGTCGCCGAATTCCCGCAGTGAGGCAATCCCTGCCCCGCTGCCAATACCGAGGATCAGCCCGATCAGGAGAATTGCCGGCACATTAGGACTTACCGGTTTTTCCGGCAGCCGCGCAGAATCGATAATTGTGAAGCGCTCGCCCATTTGCTCCTTCTCCAGCCCATGGGCAACCTTGGCTTCCATGTACTTCTTCATCAAGTCGTCATATTTGGCCTGAGTGTTGTTCCTTTCCGACAGAATCACCCGGTAGCCTTCCTCCACTTGGGGAGACGCCTCAATGCGACCCCGGTACGCAATTCTTTTTTGCTCCAGCATGGCAATCTGCCGCTTTGCGGAATCTATTTCCGACTGGATGCTGATCAGTTGCGAAGAGAGCGTTACATAAGCGGGATTATCCGGCTTGGAAATAGTTTCACGACCGGATACGCGCAGTTGTTTTTCCAGGGTGGCAATGTCCGACGTAATCTTTTTCACATCCGGATACTCGTCTGAATAGCGGTTCCTAAGTTCCACCAGCTGTACGCGCAACTCCTGGAGCCGGGCCTTACCCGAGGTAGCAGAATCAGAAGGGATACTTGCCAGTTGTGTCTGCAGGTATCCTTCCTGCTGCTTCAGGGTCCGGAGCCGATCATTCATCTGCTCGATGCTCTGGTCGGTCCGGTCAAACTCCTGCATGTTCGTCTGGGAAAGTTCCGGCAGGGAGTTCAGGTTCTTCTGCTTGAACGCCGACAATCTGCCGTCAATCTCCTCTAGGGATTTCTGTACCGAATTCATCTCATTTTCCAGGAACTTCGTCGTGCCGCTGGACTGCTCTTCCCGCACCTTGAGGTTTTCCTCCAGGTAGAGCGAAGCAAGAACATTGGCGATCTGCTGCACGGTTGCCGGGGACTTTCCCTTGTAGGAAAGGCTGAAGGCAATTGTTGCGGCAGTGGGCTGCCCGGTGCGCGGATTCACAACATCGGCACTGATGGTCTCGAAATCTATATCCTTGCGCATTTTGTCGATTATTTCTTCGGTGGTCCACTTGTCCTTGAGATCCTGATAGAGAGCAAAGCGGTTGATCACCTCGAGGAGATTGGTCGCGCTCATGACCCGCTGGTTGATAGACTGCAAGCGTTGTTCGGCAAAACTGGTCACGGTGGCGGTAACATACTCCCGAGGAATCTCCTGCTCTTCAATAAGGATCGTGGACGTTGACTTGTACGTCCTGGGCAGGAGCAGCGCGGCAAACGCAGCAATGAGACAGATGCAAGCCGCCGGAATGACAATGCTCCACTTTCTCCGCTGCACGATCTCCGTGAAGTCCCTGAATGTCTTGATGTTTTGGTCCATGCACATCCTCGCAATACGTATTTATTTGTTCTATTGATTAGTGGCTTATAGCCTTACTGTTTAACCGTTCAACTGGCCCACTGGCTTACTGCCTTACCGGCTTACAACATCGGAAATTTCATAACGAAGCGCAGGAACAGGGTATTCTGAAGCGCAATGTTATCGTCAGAGGAATAGCGCGCCCTGACAAAACGGTAGCTTCCATCCAGCGCCATATCACGGCTAAACGCATACTTGAGTCCGACCGCGGCAATAACGGTCTGATCATCAATGGCCTCGCTGGAATACTCCCCCTGGGCGGACTTGTTCCGGTACCATCCGGCATTTCCGTAGCCGCTCAGTTCGAAGCTGAGTCGATAACTCCCGGAGACAGCCAGGGCGGTCCGCTGCGTGGCTCCACTACGCCCCGAGGCTGCCGCCAGGTCGTAGCTCCCGGTAAAGTCCATGCTGCTTTTCTCACCTTTATAAGAAACAACGGCTTGACCAACGAAACCGAAACGGTTATCGGTCACCGTGACCGGCACCAGGAAAGTAAACGGCGGACTGCTGACTGTCTCCACAGTATCAAGTTTGGAATGTGTATAGCGTCCGCCTGCGTCCACCTGTACGCTCCACAATTCGTTGAACAGCCTGCTGAAACCGATCGTTGCGGAGTAACTGTCCACATCGGATCCGGTAAAGCTGTAACGCGCATACCCCAGGTTCATGCGGCTCTGGGTGAGCGGCAGATACTTGTCCAGGTTGTGCACGATGCCCAGGTTAGCCGTCTGCGATGAATAATCCGTGAATTGTTCGCTGTCGAATGTATCCTGCAGGTAGGCATAGGTCAAGGTGGCCGACGTCGTCTCGGAGAGGCTGTACTGTGTAGTCATTGAACCATCCACCCGCGTCCGTTTGGCCGAGGTCAGAGCAAGTCCGCTCACCACAATATCCCGGTCCGGACGCGAATCGCGCAGATAGCCACCCTCCCCGGACAAGGAAAGGAGCGGCGTAACAAGGTAGCGCAGACGTCCCCGGTAAAACTGATCAACGGAATTCAGTCCATCCTCCCTGGCATAGACAATGCCGTTGATACGAGCAGTCACTCCGGTATCCAGCCTCTCAGTCCGGTTCGAAAGCTCGATACCCGGCGACAGGGTGGAGATAAAATCAGCCTTTTTGATTACGGATGAGACAAAGATATTATCGTTGTACTCCTGCTTGAACTGCAGAGAAGGAGTAAGCTGCAGGTCATCGCCGGCGGCCCTCCCGGCACACGGCAGCAGGAGCGTCAGGAGCAGGCCGGTGCAGATAATGATTTGCTTGTTTCGCAAAAGTGACAAAGGATATTCCTTAGTACGTGGACTGCGTTACGTTTGATGGACTCGCAAATTTACGGAACAACAATTACATCGCCCCGCTTCAGCATGATATTGTCGCTCATATTTTCACCCTCCACCACATCGTCGTAGCGGAAATCGAACTTGACCGTCTTGTCGCCGTCCTGTCTGAGAATGCTGATGTTGTTCTTCTTGGCAAAGGGATTGGGACCGCCTGCCGTGGCCAAAGCCTGGAGCACGGTGACCCGCGAGTTGAGGACCTGTCGCCCCGGACTATTGACCCGGCCGACAACATAGACCATCATACTGTTACACTGCCGCACTTCCACACTGAGGACCAGGTCGGACACATAGCGGGCAAGCTTTTTTTCCAGCTCCTGCTTCAGCTCGTCCACGGTCTTTCCCTCAGCCTTCAGCTCACCAACCAGGGGAAAGCTGATCATACCGTCCGGCAGCACCACAACCGACCGGGTCAGGGTGCTGTCCTTCCACACAGTGATGTCCAGCACATCCCCCGAACCGATGATATAATCCGGGTTGGCAGCTGCGGACTTGGCGTCCGGAACGACGGCTACTGCGGGAAGATTAGCGGCTGATGCCGGAGAAACCAGCACCAGGCTGAACAGGAGAAAAAGTATCGTTACATCAGCTGCACACAAGACTATTCGTTTCATTGATCTAACCCCACGTTCAATTTTATTTCACACTGCACCAAGAAAAACAGCCTGCTACAGTTACCGTACAATCTTCTCCGCCTCATCCCTACCAGCAAACGGAACATTGGAAGCAAGCGCTTTGTTCAGGTAGTCCTTTGCCTGGGCAGTCTTGCCCATTTTATAGAGAACCATCCCCATATGATAGTTAATGGAGGGAATGTCCTTGGCCTTTGCCGCAACCGGACTGATCAGACCGTAGGCCTTTTGCAGATCGCCTTTCCTGTAGTAAACCCAGCCCAGGGTATCCTGCACCACCAGTTCCCCGGGGGCTGCAGCCTGGACCTTTTTGGCCCAGTCAAGGGCATCATCCAGATCCTTGGCAGAGGATGGATGATCGCTCAGCAGACAGGCCAGATCGTTCGCCGCTGCCCAGAACTTCGGGTTTCGTGCAAGTGCGCGCCGGTAAACAGCTATCGCCTTGCCATATTCTTTGCCGAAGAGGTGGATCTGCGCCAGCGACATGTAGGCACCGGTGTTGTCAGGGTCGGCCTTCAGGACGCTCTCGAGGGTGGAAATTGCCAGATCCTTTTTCCCTTGCAAGAAGTATACTTGGGCAAGACTCATATGAGCAGGTTGCCAATTTGGCTGAAGCGCAATGGCTTTCCGCAGCTCCTGCTCCGCCTTCGGGTAGTTCTGCTGCTGAGCGTAAATCTGGCCAAGGAAATTATGGGCAATGGCATCCTTCGGTTCCCGTTTGATCCGCTCTTCGCAGAGGGCGGTCGCTGCAGGGAACTTCTTCTCCCTGACATACAGCTTCAGAAGCGCCGACAGCAGCTCCGGAGAAGCGGGATTCGCCCGATAGGCCTTCTCGAACTGGGAAGTTGCCTTGTCGGTCTTTTTCTGCATCAAATACAGTTCTCCCAGTTTCACATAGCCGATTGGCAGCTTCGGCGCCTTGCGGACAATGTCTGAGTATTGTGCCTCTGCCTCTTTCAATTTCCCGGAGTTGACGAGCACATCCCCCAAATCAGACATTGTTTCCAGGTCATCAGGTTTTTTTGCCAGAACTTTGCGGAATTGATCCTCTGCGGATTTGAAATCCTTTTGGGAAGCATAATACCTGCCCATGGCACGAATGACGTCCCGTGAATCCGGGGCAGCCTTCAGTGCATTCTGCAGGACATCCAGGGCAAGGTTCGGGTTCTTGCTCAGCAGATGGGCCTCTGCCAAACGGACATACCCCATCACATACTTCGGTTTTTCCGTGACCACGGAGCGGAATTCCGCCACGGCCCGGGGGCCGTCCCCTTTTGCCAGGTAGACTCTTCCAAGGGTAAAGTGTGCTTCGATGTTTTTCGGGCTTTCTTTTATCACTTCATCCGCATAGCGTTTCGCCTCCTCCACCTCGTTCATCATGAGCGAAACCTTTGCCAGGGCGTTTTGGGCCTGGATAATCTCGGGGTTGGAGGAGTCGCTATCCAGACCGAGACATTCCTTGAGCACTGTCTTTGCCAGATCGGGTCTTTTGAGTCGCATGTACAGGTCTGCCAGAGAAAAACGAAGCTTGAAGCTCTTGCCGTCCTGGGCTATCCCAGCTTTCAGCTCGCGTTCTGCGTCCTGATTTCGTCCCTTGACGGCATAGAACCCTGCCACCTGAATGCGCCGTTCACTGTCTTTGGGAGCAGCAGCCACCAAGCCGTTGAGCAGGGCAATTGCCTGGACCTCCTTGCCGGTTCTCCAGTAAAGGTTTGCCAGAGTAAAGGAATGGCGGATATTCTCCGGCTCCAGGCTGATGGCTTTTTTCACCAAAGGCTCCGCATCAGCAACCCTTCCGGTCTTCACCAGGAGCTCGGCAAGGGCCATGTTCAGCTGCACCGATTTCGTGTTTGCCTCCAGCCCGGAACGCAAGACTTTCTCAATA
>JAQUHM010000256.1 GCA_028683595.1 Geobacteraceae bacterium
TTCGCCGTGGATAGGGGTAAAGAAGCGGGGACGTACAAGGTTGAGCATCAGTTTCAGTTCTTCCTGGCTGGCGTGGCCGGAGACATGAACCTCGGAAACCCTTTCGTGGAAGACCTCGGCTCCTCTTCGATAGAGATGATTGATGAGGTCGGAAATGGTTTTCTCGTTTCCCGGGATAAAGCGGGAAGAGAGGATTACGGTATCTCCCGGCTCCAGTTTTATCTGCTTGTGGTCGTCCATGGCGATCCGGGTGAGGCCGCTCATGGGTTCTCCCTGTGAGCCGGTAGTAATCATGCAGACCTGTTTTTTCGGCAAGTTGGGCAGGTTTTTCAGTTCCACAAGGAGGTTGTCGGGAATACGCAGATATCCCAGTTCCCGGGCTATCTGGACGTTGGTCAGCATGGAGCGGCCGTTGAGAAGGACCTTGCGACCGCAGCATTCCGCGGCTTCCACCACCTGCTGGACCCGATGGATATTGCTGGAGAAGGCCGCTACGATTATTCTGCCAGGGCAGTGGGGGAAAATTTCGTTGAAAGCATCTCCCACCAGACTTTCCGAGAGGGTGAATCCCTCCCGTTCTACGTTGGTTGAGTCCGAAAGCAGGGCCAGGACCCCTTCTTCGCCATAGCGTGACAGGGTTGCCAGGTCGGTCAATTCACCATCGACCGGTGTCTGGTCCAGTTTGAAGTCTCCGGTGTGAATTACCGTTCCTTCCAGGGAACGGATTGCCAGGGCGCAACCGTCTACGATTGAGTGGGCAACCCGAATGAACTCCACCGCAAAATTCCCGATCTCGACGATGGTGCGGGGTTTCACCACCCGAAGCTCTGTCACACTTTCCAGGTCATACTCTTTGAGCTTGCCCCTGACAAAGCCGAGTGTCAGTGCCGTTCCGTAAATAGGGACCTGAATTTCCGGAAGAACGAAGGGCAGGGCGCCTATATGGTCTTCGTGACCATGGGTCAGGAAGATGCCCCGGACCTTGTCGGCATGTTCGCGCAGGTAGGAAATGTCGGGGATTACCAGGTCAATGCCGAGCATGGATGGTTCCGGGAACATGAGACCGCAGTCAACGATGATGATGTCGTCACCGTACTCGTAAACGGTCATATTCAGTCCGATTTCACCCAGTCCCCCCAGGGGAATGATCCTCAAGTCGAAGTTTTCTATTTTGTCAGAGGTCATTATTGCTCTTTTAGAACTGCTGGTTCGGATTGGAACTCTTCGTTGGGGAAGAGCTTTTGGCTGTCAATTTTGCAAGTTTTCCGTCACAGCGGGTGATCCACTTTGTGCCGGGGTTGGTTAGCCCGCGGATTGCGTAGCAGGCACTCCGCAGCGAACGGTAGGCGATCAATGCCCGTTCCGTATCCCTTGCCTTTTCAAAGCCCTCGCCGAGAGACCAGAGGCGAGAGGCAGCGGTTTCTACGAGGGAGCTTCCTGGCGTGTACATATGGATCGCCGAGGCATAGTCGGAGATGGCAGCACTATAATTTTTACGTGCCAATGCCTGTTCTCCCAGCGAAAACTGGTTGTGCTGACGGAAGAGGGTATTCCCCCAGAATAGTACCACGAAGACGACTGAAATCAGAAAAATATGCAGAAGTATTTTTTTTGCTGTTCCCACAGGATTCGTTATCCTTTGAAGAAGTCTGGCACCGCAATGAGGAGGGTGCCGAGGAGCCCGGCAATAACTCCTGCCAGCACGGCAAGGGCGGCCAGGCAGTCGAACGGGCTTTTCATCCGGTGGGCAGCGGGTAGCCCCCACGTGACCAGGGCAATTCCAGCGACGACCACTAGCCAGTGGAAGAGTGTCACGTTATAGCTCCAGGCCGCTCTCAATGGCATCTCTGACAATCTCGATGAGGGTATCCCGACGTTTCCCCGTAGCACCTTCGGTGGAGATGGGATCGCCGAAGGTGATGGAGATTTTTCCCTTGTTTATGTGCAATTGTTTCGGTGGATTAACGGTTGCGCTGCCGTTAATGGTGAAGGGCACAATGGGAACTCCCGCCCGTGCTGCAAGCAGGAAACCGCCCCGTTTGAAGGGGATGAGTTTGCCGTCCATGGAGCGGGTCCCTTCGGGGAAAATAATGACACTAACGCCGTTCCGGATCTTTTCTGCGGCAGATTCCATCATTCTCAGGGCCTGGCGACCATCACTCCGGTCCAGCGACAGATAGCCGGCACGTTTCATGGCATAGCCGAAAAAGGGGATCCGGAACAGTTCCTCCTTGGCAATCCAGCTGAAATGGTGCGGTAACCCCGCGTACAGCGTGAGGATATCGAAATTGCTCTGGTGATTGCCCATGAAGATGAGGGGAACGTCAGGGGGTATCTTTTCGGCTCCGTGTACTTCCACCCTGGTGCCGGCAAGCAGCAGGCCAACACGCCCCCAGATTTTTCCGTAGGTATGGAGAAATTTCCCTGTCGGATCCAGAAAGGTGATCGGCACTCCGGTGAAGATGACAAACAGGGTAAAAGGTATAAACAACAGGAGAAAGAGAATGGCTCGTATCATGGAAAACTCCCGGACTTTATTGTGCATAAAGTACTTTTTTTTCCCGGGAGAGTCAAATGATTCTGTCCAGCCAGCACCCGTCGGCCAGCGCTCGCCGCGGAAGAGTGATACGGCGTCGCACTTTTGTTGATAGTTTCTTGTCCGGAGTTTCCGGATGGAAACCTGTTAGCGTTTGGGGCCGAGGGGGATGAACTTGTATTTTTCGAAGACTTTCGCGGCTTCGGCTGTCTTCAGGAAAGACATGAATTTCCCGGCTTCGGTCCGGTTTTTCGAGTCCTTGATTTCAGCCATGGGGTAGACAATGGGTGAATGGGATCCGGCCGGAGCGGCAGCGACAACAGCTCCGCTTTTCAGTACGACCGTGTCTGTCTGGTAGACCATTCCGGCATCCACGTTTCCAGATTCCACATAGGCCAGAACCTGGCGAACATCCTTAGCGAACATGGTGCGCTTTTCGAGCTTTTCCCAGAGGTTGAGACTGACCAGAGTCTCTTTGGCGTACTTGCCGGCCGGCACCGTTTCCGGCTGACCGATACTGATGGACTGCGCCTTGTCAACAAGGTCGGCAAAGCTTTTGATCTGGGATTTCTTTTCTCTGGCAACGATCAGCACCAGTGCATTTCCTAGGAGATTTGACCGGGTTCCCGGAATGAGAAAGCCCTTTGCTTCCAGTTCGTCCATCTGCTTTTTCCCGGCGGAAAGATAGACATCAACCGGAGCCCCCTGTTCGATCTGCTTCTGCAAAAGTCCGGAGGAAGCATAATTGATTTGTAGTTCGACGTTCGGGGCCATTTTTCCATAGGTTTCCTTCAAGGCGGTGAGGGCGTTCTTGAGGCTCATGGCCGCAGAAATCTGGATGGAGGTCTTGTCAGCAGCGCAGGCGGTTACCGGCAGTAAGAAGCCGAGCAAAAGTGTTGCTGCAGAAAAAAGTGCTATCAGTACTCCCGTTGTTTTTCTCATACTATTCTTTCCTCTCTGTGGTGATGTGCTGTCCCGTTGGAGGTAGCATAAACGGTGCCGAAGATGCCACGGGCACGCGCCGGAGTCGGGCTCCGGTATGCGAATGCCCGGTTTGTCTTTAGGTGGAATCTTGGTCACCCGTCGGTTTGTTTCCAAAAAGTGAGGAGATTTTGCCCGTTTCCGTACCATTTCCTGTGCGATAAATAGGTAGTCAGTTCTTTTTGCCGTATTTCCAATGGCCCGGACTTCCCCGGTTATCCAGCGGCAGCCGGAGCTTCCGTTTTTGCTTCCCTGACCAGCCGCAGCTTAATGTCCCGTTTCTTGTCCGTTTTCCTTCTTGCACGTAGCTGAATAAGTTGGGCAACAATGCTGACGGCAATTTCCAGGGGGCTTTCAGCCAAGACATGTATGCCGATCGGGCAATAGATGCGAAGCATGTCATCGACTGTCAGGTCTTCCGATGACAATTCCCTGAAGAGTGCATCACGTTTCCGTATGCTACCGATGACTCCAATATAGCCCGCCGGTGTTGCAAGAGCCTGTCGCAGAAGATTTTTTTCATGGCGGTGTCCCCTGGTAACAATGATCACATGGCTTTCACTGTCGATTTCCAGCCCGTGGAAGGCATTTTCAAAAGAATCCAGCACGACGATGTTGTCAGCCGTGGGGAACCTGTCGCGGTTGGCGAATTTTTCGCGATCATCGAGAACAACTGTCCGGAACTCGGCTTTTCCTGCCAATTCGGCCACCTCCTGGGCCACATGGCCCGCTCCGAAAAGGTACACCGTGCTCGGGACAATCCACGGGTTGAGAAAAAAACGCCTGTCGCCGAGAGATTCGATAACGGGAGCGGTGATAGTTGCGGCCTTTTCCAGAAAAGCGGAAATTTCCGGGTGCTGTATGGCCTGTCCGCCGCATAGCCATTTCCCTGCAGAGACAAGCTGCCTGTGCAGGGGGGGCAACACCATGGAATCTGTTTCCAAGTGGGTGATGAGGCAGCACTTCAATCCCCTCTGTCGGGCTTCGAGGAGCTTCCGGAAAATATCAAGGTTCTCCGGCGTGGCGGTGATGTGTTCGATGAGCACCGTGGTCCCTCTGCCGCAGGGGGAGTTCATGGGCAGGGCAGCTTCTCCGGAAAAACTCAACAGGTGAACTGCAGGCTCAGATCTCCTGAACATGCGGGCTGCGATCTGCTGTGTCTCGGCCTCCATCAGTCCGCCACCGATTGTTCCTTGGATTCCTCCGTCGGCGAGAATCAGCATGCTTGCTCCGGAAAGGCGTGCCTGGTCAGGTGCCGTTACGATGGTGGCCATTACCAGGCTCTCTCCCTGGGTGAGCACAGTGCAGATGGTTTGAATGATATTTTTCATGAGGCAGATTCCGATTTCCTAGTGAAATAATCACCGATCCTGGTCAGGAGGTGAGTGTGAGGGCCTGTTAAAAAAACGGCCGACGGAGAGAGATATCCGTCGGCCGTTGGGACCGCGCACATTCTCCTTTCCAAGCATGGGAGGCGACGCTGTTTCCAGCGGCACCCACAGCCCGGTTCCCATAGCGATGGCCGTAGGGAAGACGAGTCGGAGATGAAATTCTTATTGTTATATAGTAAAGTAAATAACGAATGCAAGTTCTTTATTTGAAGGCTCTTGATGGAGCCCTGTCGGCGAAGGCGTGTCTGTTTACTGTGCTCCTGGAACTTTCGAAGGAAGGCGGAGAAGGATGAAAGCAATTCTTCCCCCTTGAACGGATGCAGGTTCTGGTCTACTATGACCATCGAAACCATCGCAGCTGAATTTTCCAGGCAGGAGAAAGGCCATGCTCGAATACAAGGTCATTGAGGTAAGTACGGTATCGGAGGAAGTTCTGGAAGAGGTCTTGAATGAGTGGACCGAAAAAGACTGGAATTTCGAAGGAATGCAATTTGCCATGCGGGAGTCCAGCAAGAGACCGAGCATGGCCTTTGTTATCTTCACCCGGGAATCCGTCACAAAAGGGAGTGAGTAGATGTCGGCAAAAGAGACGCTGTATCTAGTCGACGGATCTTCGTATATTTATCGGGCCTATTTTGCCATCCGCCACCTTTCGTCGCCCAAGGGTTTTCCAACCAATGCCCTCTACGGTTTTACCCAGATGCTACTGAAGCTGATCAAGGACCGGAAGCCCGGCCATGTGGCGGTGGTATTCGATCTCGGCAGACAGACCTTCCGCACCGAATTATATCCGGAGTATAAGGCGAACCGGGCTGCCA
>JAQUHM010000257.1 GCA_028683595.1 Geobacteraceae bacterium
CCCTCCTGTAATCACAGGAAGATAGCATCAAGGGCTAAATCAAATCGAAAAAAGAACAATAGTGCCAAAGAACAATATAAATCAACAAGTTACAGGCGCGAGATCAAATTTTACCGGACAGTAGTGAGCTGTTTGAGAAGATTTTCAAAACCCTCCCCTATCAAATTACCGTGCTTGATAAGGATTTGACAATTATCTACCGCAATTGGCCGGAAACCCAAGGCAATATCCTCCCCCAAAAAGTACCCAGGCAAAAGCACTGTTATGCGGCATATCCTCCCGGACAGGAGCTTCCCTGTAATGAATGTCATGTCCTCGAAGTTTTCAGTACCAATTCTCCTGTTGTCAGGGAAAAGCGTACTACGAAGGAGGGATGTTTAGAAATTCTAGCATATCCGCTAGTTGATGATGCCGGCAAAGTTTCCATGGTTTTGGAGAATATCCGTAATATCGAAAAGTGCAAAAAAGTCGAAAAATCGCTCAAGGAAGTTGATCAGATGCTCAATGCCGCAATTCAAGCGTCTCCTTTGCCGATTATCGTTCTTGATAATGATGAAAAAGTAATGATATGGAATCCGGCGGCTGAACGTATATTCGAGTGGGAGGCAGAAGATGTTGTCGGACAAAGATATCCCTTGCTTCCAGACGAACATAAAGAAGAATTCTCAGCTTTTTCCCGGGGGCTCAAAGAAGATATTGCCTTAAATGGCGTGGAGTTAATGCGTAGAAAAATTGATGGGACAATCATCCCAATAAGGTGCTATATACCACCCCTCTGTTTGACGAGAAAAAAATGTAATTGCAACGATGGGTATCCTTGAGGACATCACGGAAAGCAAGCGAGCTGAGGAGGATTACAGAAAGATGCTGGCAGGTCTGCAGCAGACAAACAAGATGGCGTCGTTAGGCATATTGGCTTCGGGTATTGCCCATGAAATAAACAACCCAAACAATTACATTCTCTCCAATGCACAGTTTCTATCCGAAATCTGGTCTTGTGTCATGATCATCCTTGCAGACTATGCTAAAGAGCATGGTGAATTTTATGTGGGCAAGATTTCTTTTTCTGACTCAAGGGACTTTATGCCAAAAATACTGGCTGGCCTGATAGACGGAGCTCACCGTATCAATGAAATTGTTACAAATTTGAAATATTTCGCCCGTGATGAAAAACCGCAGTATGAAAATCTGGTTGATGTCAATAAGTCCATCTATCAAGCTTTTTCCATGCTGCATAATGAAATTGCAAAGTACACGGACTGTTTCTTTTGCGAATTAGGAAAAGATCTGCCGTTCATCAGAGGAAGTTTTCAGCAAATAGAACAGGTTGTGGTCAATCTCGTGATGAACGCACTGCAGGCACTGCCGGAGCTGACTTGCGGCATCTCTGTTGAGACCACGTTCAACGACTTTCAGGGGCAAGTGATCATAAAAGTGCGGGACGAAGGGACAGGTATGACGGAAGATGTGAAGAAATATATCTATGATCCTTTTTTTACGACAAAGATGGATAATGGTGGGACAGAATTAGGGTTTTCCATCTGTTTCAATATAGTAAAGGCGCACCATGGTACCATAGAATGTGAATCCGCTCTAGGCGAGGGCACCACCGTTTTCCTGAGATTTCCGGCAGTAGACGAATAAATCAACCTGTTTTTAGGGTATCTATAATTAGTTTACATCCGGAAACGGTTCTTTTCCGCCCTTGCTGTGTCAATCCGCGGACTTGCTTGTGTTGCGTAACTGAGTACTCTGCCGCGCCCCCGCTTTATTACCTTGCCAGGACGAAAAATCCCTCGTTTGCGAATTGAAAACCAATAGTTTCACATCCAGAGTTTCCGGATGGGCACTACCTAATAAGCCGAATGGACCGCCATCACATGCAAGTCCCTAACCGGACACCGCTGCTCTCACTTGATAACTACTATCTTTGGAAGGTTTTTAAGGAAAGATCGACTGACGGCGCAGAAAGTACTTTTCGAGATATGTTCCAAGAACTTTTGAGAGGGGGGGCGCTGATGATATGCTTGTGTTGCGCGGTCGTGCTGAGGGGCTAGAGAGTATGTATACGGAAAGCTTTATTCAGAAAGGATAGGCGCAACAGATTGGAAGTCCGTCCAGGTTACTTTGCACGGCAACGGACGGGTGGTGAAGAGATCAGAGAATTATTGTATCCGGTCCGTTGTTGAAAAGATCCTTCAGTTCCCGGATGATTACACTTTGCTGGGCAAAGATGAACTGTGAAATACATTGTTCGCTTTTGTTATCCATTTCCAGTTCGATGATGAACTTGGAGGTGGAATCGTCCTGATTCACCTTCAGAAGCTTGCCGGTCAGTTCCAGCATGGTTGAGGGTAGGGCAATGTGAACTGTGCCGGTACTGTTTTCGTCGAGAGTAATTCCTTTTGGGGCGGTTATGGAAAGACCGCTAAAGGAAATATCTTCAATGCGTCCCTGTATTAACCGGTTATTGAAGTGGAAAGTGGCATCCACCTTGTCAGAGACGCGGACCCGAACGCAGACCCTGCGCTCTGCAGTAATAATGACATAATGAAAGCTTGTCAAAAAGGCGCTTCCGGTATTTTTCCTGATCTTCATGACTTTGGCGATAACGTCGTAGGGGAGGCCCTTGCATTTGATGAAAACCTCCTTCTCGATCATCATAGCCGCTGCCTGGAGATCATGAATGTTCATTCCAACGACACCCCGATCGCTGAACTCGATGGATGCATCGAATGAAACTGGAAGCTCCCGGTAGTAATTGAGAAGCTTGATGCTGTTCCTGCCGGCCGAGAGAATCTCCAGGATTGCTTCCTCATCTTTTTGAATGTCTTCGATGGTGACCAGTTGATAGTGTTTTGGCATGGAACGGTCCGTATTTCCGATTCTTTTCGTGTGTTGAAAATTGGTCAACCTTTCAGGGTAACAGTTTGCGAGTATACACAGCTGATACAGAGTATTCAATATTTTACCATCATGGGAAGCTGATTTTTCAGAATAAGCGCCGGGAAAAGTATTGGGAGCTAGCTCGCGGAGAGCGTCTCGCGGACAGTTCCCGTGAGAAAGTCGAAGACCTCTTCCCGGGTTTCGATGAAGCGGGGAAGGTCTTGATTTATGATATCTTCAAGCAGATGGAGGATTTGCCCATCGTCTGTTTCAAGGGCGGTCATGACAGCAGAGAGCATCGGCAGAATATCATAGAGATCGTCCCTGTTGAAGGGGGCCGGGTCGGGTTTGCCGGAAAACTTTGGAAGATCCCGATTTGTTGTGTCCCAGGGATATTTGAATTTGAGGTCGGATGCCTTGACGATAACATTCATGTTTTCTCTCCTGGTTCAGAGCGTTTCGACAATTTTATTCGAGCGAGGTGTGGTACATGGCTGTCGAAAACAATTGTGGGTGTTGTTTTCAGCTAGCACGGGGCATGCCAAAAGGGAGAAGGTGATAGGACAGGGGTTTGCCGTCTGCGGTAGGTTGGGAAAAGTGATGCCGCTGCCCTGATTGTAGGCATCAGGGCAGCGAGGTGTCTGTATGAGGGCAGAAGAGGTTGCCGGGTGTCAGGCTGCTGCGAAACCGAGCATTTCCCGGTACTGCCCGTCATGGCGGTGCGATGAGATGAGCTTTCTGATCGTGCCGTCAACCCGGGTCCGGTCCTTGTAGTGCTGGTAGAGATAGCCTGAAAGGCGGGTGTCGCCGATGATGATATAGCCGTTGATCATGCCATCGACCAGGTAGACCCTTCGCCAGATGTCCCCCTGCTGCCAGGTTATCGCCTCTCCACTGAAGCTGCCAACGGAAATTACCGGGAAGTCGATGTGTTTGCGCAGTACGGTGGTGTTGAGCGAACCTTCGTAGGAACCCTCACCATGTAGCAGGTGCCGGGCAGCGACCCGCGCCTGACGCATGGCATTCGGATAATTTGCGTAGATGGATGGCACACCGTCAACCGCATGCCGGGTGATGGCTACGTCGCCGGCAGTGTAGATGCAGGAGTCTGCCAGCATCTGCTCGTTGGAGCAAATTCCCTTGTCATCTCCTTGCAGCGAATCGGAGTTGGGGGTGACTCCTATCGAAAGGATCAGGAGCGAGGTCGCTATTTCACGGCCATCGGAGAGGCGGACCCCGGTAAGCTGGCCATTGCGGTGAATGATCTCTTCGACGATGGTTCGCAGTCGAATGTCCATGCCGGTCTTTTGCGCCAGTTTGAGAGTGGCGAACTGGCCGCCTTCCTCGTCGGTCATCTGTGACAGGAGGCGGGTGTTGCGGTGGACAAGCGAGACGTTCACGCCGCGGGTCTTCAACGCCAGGGCAGCATCGACGCCGATGAAGCCGCCGCCGAAGACAACCGCCTCTGTTACGTGCTGATCCTTGAGGTAGCGATCGATCGCCATCATGTCGCCCAAAGTCTTGAAACCGAAGACTCCTTTGGTTCCCAGCCAATCAGGGCGTGGGTACCAGCTGTGAGAGCCGGTGGCATAGAACAGACGGTCATAGCCTTCCGTCTTGCCGTCGGCTGTATGGATGACCTGCCGCTCCGTGTCAACCTGCACGACCGGTTCCCCAAGCCGAGCGGTGACACGGTATTTTTCATAGAAATCCTTGCCTTTCCAGAACACCGTATCAAGGGATTCACCGGCAAGGTAAAAGGGGATTACGCACGGAGAATAGGGGGGGAAGTCTTCATCGCCGATCATGACGATCTCGCCGTCAAATCCCTCCAACCTGAGCTGCTCGACGAATTCCGCAGCAGCCATTCCGGTTCCAGCAGTTACGATCTTCATTCCTCACTCCCGCGCCGCCGGGCAAACTCTTTCCTGCGCAGTTCCCGGTAGAGCTCTACCAACGGCGGAACCCCGTCTTCACCGAGAAGATAGGTTCTGAGTGACTTGGTGGCCCGTTTGTTCCTGGTAGCGTCGTACTCGGCGTACACCAGCGCTCCCGAATGACAGGCCTCGACACAGGCAGGATTGCCGCCGTCTTTCGTACGTTCGATACAGAGGTCGCACTTGTGGGCGACTTCCCTGCCATAGGGTGAGCGGTGGGTGGCCTTGAAGGAGATGGCGTCAAAGGTGCAAACCATGGCGCACATCGCGCAGGCCTTGCAGCGGGTTGGGTCAATGAGGACGGCGCCGGTCTCTGCGTCCCGACCCAAGGCTCCCGATGGGCAGGCGCTAAGGCAGTCTGCCGGGTCGCAGTGTCGGCAGGCGAGGGGGAAGGCTTCGTGTTCGATGCCAAGCACCCGTACGTCGATTTCGGTCTTCCGGTCATCCAGGGCGCCGATCAGTGTGCCAGAGGGATGATGCCGGACGGCACAGGCCGTCTCACAGGCCTTGCAGGCCAGGCACTTCTTATAATCAACGAATATTCTTTTCATAAGAGATTCTCCGTTTTTCAGGCCGCGGGGGCGGAACAGCTGCAGTGAGTGATGCACAGTCTCGATGCGAGTGCGGTAACAGCGGCTGCATAGCCGCTTTCAGGGCTTCCCATGATTCTCGTTACTTCCGGTTCCAGCTCTGCCAGACGTGGTTCAGCTGGCAACAGGTAGAGGGTCTCGAAGAGCTCTGAAAGGGGGTTCCCCGTTTCTTTCTCGTAGCGGGCAAGTTTTTCGGTTGTCCTGTCGCCGGCCCGGTTTACCACCAGGCATACGTTGGGGATGCCGATCTGCTTGGCAAGGTCTGCCGAATGGCAGGCAACGTTCAGGGCGTT
>JAQUHM010000013.1 GCA_028683595.1 Geobacteraceae bacterium
GCAAAATCTTTGGGGCACACCGCCTGGCTGACCGCCACCATCGGCTTTCTGGGAGGCGGTATTTTCATGCGGTTGACCGATCTCCTGCTGCCACACCTCCATCCCGGGTTGGCTATGAACCAGCGCAAGGGGGTCAAGACCTCCTGGCAGCGCAGCACCCTGTTGGTGCTGGCGATTACCCTGCACAATATTCCCGAGGGCCTTGCGGTAGGCGTGGCATTCGGTGCTGTGGCGGCCGGTCTTCCTTCCGCCACCCTCGGCGGTGCCATTGCATTGGCTATCGGAATCGGTTTGCAGAACTTCCCGGAGGGAACCGCGGTGTCCATGCCCTTGCGGAGGGAAGGCATGAGTCTTTCGAAAAGCTTTTTCATGGGACAGGCGTCGGGGATTGTTGAGCCCATTGCCGGGCTTCTCGGGGCGCTATTTGTTCTGCAGATGCAGAACATTCTTCCCTACGCGCTCTGCTTTGCCGCCGGAGCAATGATCTTTGTCGTGGTGGAGGAGTTGATACCCGAATCCCAGCGCATCGAGGCCAATATCGATCTGGTTACCATGACAACCATGGCAGGTTTTGCGGTCATGATGGTTCTCGACGTTGCCTTAGGCTAACGATTTGGGTGATATTGCTCGCTGCACGAGGTACGGGAATTAGTCCCGTTTCCATTCTTCCAGTTTCCTCTTGAGGGCAGCCTGCGCTGTCGCAGAAGGTGGATTCCCCCCCAAGCCCTTTATCCAGAATTTATCGAAAATTTTACCTTGAACGGTGTCAATACTGATTTCTTCAGGAAATAACGTCAGGAACGCCAGGCTGTTGAGGAGTTGGCCGAGAAAACCCAGCTGGTCTGTTGCTTTAACCTCCAGGTACAGGGCGCCATTGTGCTTTTCCGGGGGTTCCAGGGTGAATTGGGAGATTGAAAAAAAGTCATCCGGGGTGGTTATGTTTTCCTCCTGCGCCAAGGCCAGATAGTCCAAATTCCCCGGGTCGGTGGCGAAGCGGGTTTTTGACACCTCAAAAACGGTCTCCCAGTAGGTCAGTGATTTCCAGGCCTTTCCCCTTATGATACTTATTTTGTGCCGGGAGAGTCCCGAGGACAGGGAGCCAATCCATCCCGGGGGGAACTTTCCCCAGATCTTCACTTCAAAGGTGCCGGAAACGGTGGGGAGGGTCTCGAATCCGGATGGTGCCCTGGTATCGTTGCGGGAATTATTTTCCTTTACATTTGATAGCGTCATGGGTTGTCGCCTCCCTGGTACGATTTTCTTGATAAAAGGTATGCAAGCATTCGGCCAGACAGATTTTTGCTCCTGATCATGGATCATATGCAGAGAAATAGACCAAAACAGCAGGGCAAATCCTTGTCTGTCAAGGTTTCTGGGTTTCAGCCTGATTGTGTTTGTGAGTTTTTATGGCAGTTTTGCCTATAAAACAGGCTTGTTTTTGTGTGCCGATGCTGATTGATTTCCCATTGAATCGAAGTAGAATAGATGTTGCCAATATGGTAAAAATATAATATATAAAAAAATGAATTATTTAGATTCTCGGAACAGCTCAGTATTTAACAAGGCGAAGTGCATAATGCGCATCCCTTTCCAAGGAGGATTGCATGACTCAGAAAAAACGTATCGTGGTGGTTGGTGGCTCGGCTGCAGGGCCGAAGGCTGCGGCAAGGGCCAAGCGCCTGGCCCCGGATGCCGAGGTAACTATTATTCAAAGAGCGCCGGAGCTGTCCATGGCGTCCTGCGGCTACCCATATTTTGTCGGTGGTGTCTTTAATAATCGCAATTCTCTCCTCAGCACTCCCTACGGAGAAGTGCGCGATCCCAATTTCTTTGTCAATACAAAAGGGGTTCTGGCTAGAACGGAAACAGAGGTGACCTCCATTGACCGGGCGGGCCGAACGGTGCAGTGCCGCGACCTGAAGAGTGGAGCGGTGGATGAGATCCCTTACGATACGCTGATCATTGCAACCGGCGCCAAGCCGCGCAAGCCGCCGGTACCCGGTATTGACCTCGAAGGGGTAACAACCCTCCAGTCCATGCGCGATGCCGATTTCCTCCGCCGCATCCGCGACGAGGGCACCATCAAAAAGGCGGTGGTGATCGGCGGTGGGTTGATCGGTATCGAAACCTGTGAAGCGCTTCAGCTTTCCGGCATCGATATTACCGTAATCGAAATGCTGCCGCAGATCCTGATGTTCCTTGACTGGGAAATGGCCAAGGTGCTGGAGAACCATGTGCGCAGCAAGGCTGCCAATGTCATAACCGATGTGAAGTTGGCCGGGTTCCTTGGGGAGAATGGTAAACTGACGGGCGTCAAGCTGGAAAACGGCACCGAATTACCCTGCGAACTGGCGGTGCTGGCAATCGGCGTGGTTCCCAACGTGGAACTGGCTCAGACAGCGGGCCTGGAGATCGGGGCAACCGGCGGGATCCTGGTGAACGAATATATGCAGACGACCGATCCTGACATTTACGCAGTGGGTGACTGCGTGGAACTGCTGCATCGGGTCACCGGCAAAAAGACCCGCGCTCCGTTCGGCGACCTGGCCAACCTGGAAGGGCGCGTGGCCGGCGAGAATGCCGCCCTCGGCAACAGTGTTACTTTTCCCGGCACCATTCACACCGGTGTCTGCAAGGTTTTTGATTTCAATGCCGGATCCACCGGGCTTTCCGAAAGCCGGCCGCGGCAGGAGGGGTACAAGAACGTAGCCACGGTTATCAACGCCAGTCTCGACAAGCCCGAGTTTATGGGTGCAAAGCTGGTCATATCCAAGATGGTGGTTGATGTCGATAGCGGCAGGATCCTGGGCGTGCAGTGCGTCGGTCCGGGGGATGTGAGCAAGCAGGTTGCCATTGCCGCTATGGCCATTCTCGGCAAGCTGACTGTCACGGATATGGTGAATGCCGATCTGCCCTATGCACCGCCTTTCTCGCTCCCCATCGACCATAGTATTGCCACTGCCCACCTGATGGAGAACAAGCTCAAGGGGCGGCTGAACGGTATCGGTCCGGTGGAGTTCAAGAAGGTGCTGGACGATGGTAAAAAACCGTTCATCCTCGATGTCCGTACTTCGGGAGAATTCGACCAGATGCGCATCGGCATCGGGGAGACGCTTATCCCAATCGGAGAACTGCGGCACCGGCTGAATGATCTGCCCGCGGATAAGGAACGTGAGATCGTCTGTTACTGCAAGATTTCCTTGCGCGGCTACGAGGCGGCCATCCAGTTGCAGGCGGAAGGCTGGAAAAACGTGAAGGTTCTGGAAGGGGGCGTGATGGCCTGGCCCTATGGGCGGGAGAAGTAGCGAATTACTTTTTTGCACTACTGCAGGAGTGAAGTGAAAGCCCCCTGATCGGATTCGTTCCGGTCGGGGGGCTTTGTATTGTGTGGTGCCGAATTTGCTGCTGTGCAGCCTGTAGTATGTATCGTCAGTCAAAATCCAGCGGACTTTTCGGCTCTTTCACTGTCCTGACCGGGACGCAATGGGTGTAAATCATGGTTGTCTTCAGGCTGGAATGTCCCAACAGTTTCTGAATGACGCGGATGTCGTAGTTTGCCTGCAGCAGGTGGGTGGTGAAGGAGTGGCGGTTATGCCGAGTTCGGCATAATCGCCATTCCTATGCCACTCATCTTCTGGAGAATGGTGAAGATATCCGAACCATCAAGGATCTGCTCGGCCACAGTAGCATTAAGACCACCGACATCTATACCCATGTGACCGGCAAGATCACCACCCGCCTTCATGTCAACCTCAACGAGATGATGGCCAACCTCCAGCAGTGATCGAGTTGGCGGAAGTTGACAAAAAAATGGCCCTGAGTATCTAAAGAAATTCGGCGGCCGGATGCCTTACAGTCAAAAGCGGGCGCTCACCGCAATTGCCGCCTGCCGCACGGAAGCGCTGGGGGGACATCTGGAGGTATGCGATCACCACTGCGGTCACTTCGCCTATACCTATCACTCTTGCAAGAACTCCAGTTGTCCCAAGCGCCATGGCGCCGACACCAACAGGTGGCTTACAAAACGGGATACAGAGCTCTTGCCCGTCCCCTACTTCCATCTGGTCTTTACCCTGCCGGCAGAACTCAGGGGAGTAGTGCGCGGTAACCAGAAAGTGCTCTACGGCGTCCTCTTTCAGGCGGCGATAGCGGCCCTGACCAAGCTCGGCCTTGACCGCAAATACCTGGGTGGCTGACTGGGGATGGTGGCCGTGCTCCATACCTGGACCCAGGCCAAGGAATACCATCCCCATCTTCATCTCCTTGTTCCGGGTGGCGCTCTTGATAAGGACGGGGTCTGGCGGCCGTCCCGCAGGAAGTTCCTCGTGCCGGTCAAGGCGCTCTCGCCGGTCTTCCGGGCGATCGTCATGAAGCGCGCAAGAAAGGCACTCCCTACGACAACCTTCCCCCGGGAAGTATGGGGAAATATGAGCAGCTACTTGCCAAAAAGATTATTCTTCAGATTAATCCATTGAAAACGCTTCACAATAGCGTTACTATCCTCACCACAAAAATGAAAAAACCGGATAAAACTCCAAGGGCAACGGAGCTACGCGGCTCAGTGCAACTTCAGTTTATGCGGTGGCTTCGCACCGCATAAACTGAAGTTGCACTGAGCCTGTCGTCTGCGGAGATAGCGCGTCACCTTGGTGTAAACACGTCATGAATTGTCCGGTCGATAGTCAGAACTTCAAAGAGTTATAATTGCAAAAGTCGTGTTTAGAAACAACGTCCCCCAAAATATAGAGCTGGTGATGACAAGGATGACAGGTAAATATATGCCTACAAGATTTAAGAATCTAATTTCAGGAATGGTATTATGAAAGCTAGTGTCATTATAAAATACCTTTCCTTATGCTTTCTAATGATATTTATTCTGTTCCTTCTCCGTTACAAACAGGATATCAAATTGATATTTTACGGGGAAAGATTTGATTTTAAAGTCTATAATAGTCCCTCTAAAAGGAAAACAATTACATTAGTTCTACATACAGAAGGTTGGGTTAGTTACGAAAGTCATATTTATATATTACCTGGTATATACCATTCTGAAATGGTGCCTCATGACACAGAGTTGATAAAATTCCCAAACGGTGCAGGAGTGCTAGTGAAGTGGATAGGTGAAAGGAAACTCGATATTATTAGTAGTAAGCAACCAGAAATAAATAAGCTTACCCAAAAAGATTATAAAATTGATCTGATTGTTGATAGACAATATATAGATAAGGTACAACAAGAAGGGGGCCAGGTAGTGAGATATAAGATTTTTTAGTGATATAGACTTCATTCTTAACAAAGAGAGTCTTACGGGACGCCCTTCACATATTCACATTTGAGGAAAAGTGATATCCCAACTTGCACTTGGACCGTGTCCGGGCGATAAGACTGCCCGACAGGTCAAGTGCGGCCCCGTATGCAGAAGAAATGGTGAGCATGATAAACAAGAACATACAAAGAATCAATCCTCACCCGCTGCGCGTTAGGAGAGATTATGACCGATAACAAAATAAGGAACGTAGTTTTACCTGTTCTCAGTTTACTGCTGACAATACTCTTCTTGCCAAATACAAGCTTCGCAGTTGATGGAAATAACTCTGTAAGAATATTTCAAGATCGAATTGAACTACTTAAGAGAATCCACGGCGATTCTTACGTTCAAAACAATATGGTTGAACATTCACTCGCCCTAGATATCCCATGTGAAGAATTCAATGCGTGCATGCTAAAGGATGTATCCACAGAAGATAAGAAAAACTCATATAAAGAGATGGCACAAGTTTGGAGAAAACAAGCAGGAGATGCACAAGCATGTGCGTCGAAGCCAAATTGTAGCTATATCGGCGCATCGAAATTCATAGAATTGTATAATTCAAATAAAAGATATAGGGAACTTCTTCCTAAAGACTTAAATATTCTAGTTAAACGGCTAGAAGATGCTTGCTCTCACGACAACTGTAACACCGAAAAGTCGAACCACGGTACGTTTTGGCTTCAACCATGGTCTGGTGCGGTAACCATCTCAATTCCAATTGGGGAGATCAATGACTACAGATATGTTTCTTATATGTTTCTGATACCTCTTGATTCTGTGAATGAACTATTCGAAATCACTGAAAATTCCGAACTTGAACATCGATTCACTTACATAAAAGATATTATTATGAAAAACTTGCACTACCCTAATGAAGCAGTAAAAAGTGGATTGGAAGGCAAGGTTGTCATATCCTTTGATATTCTGGAGACTGGATATGTCGAAAACATTAAAATCGTAGTAAGTTCAGGTTATTCAATCTTAGATGAAAATACTATAAATACAGTCAATCGGCTGTTACCTTTTGGAAAACCTCCCTGCAAGGCAAATATTAGAATACCAATTGAGTATAGACTGTAAAGTTGCAAGGGAAACAACTGAAAAAAGAAACCTCATTGACAGAAGGCTGAGGTGATGTTTGGAAGCTTTGAAATTCATTTAGCAAAAAACAGATTCTCAACCAAGCGCAACAGCGGTGCCCCCCTGTGCTCTCCCCGTTATGCTGAGAATGGTGAGAGTAATCACGTAGTGATATGGTGAGACAATGGACACTCAAATATTTGCGGCAATAGTCTTCTTCGTCGTCTGCGGGATTGTTTTTTTTGCGGCAAAGACCAGAAATCCAAAACGGCTCAGCAATGAATCTGCGGAAGAATTCCATAATCGGCTTTACAAAGAAGCTTACTCGTTAATGTCGCCATATTTGTGTTTTCAGGACATGAAATCGAAGAACCCAGCGACTTACCATGGCAGTAGAGAGCTATCATAAGGGATCACCAAGATGAGAACCGTTGTCGACATGAATCCATGGAACTGGGCTGCATTCTGGATTTTGGGAAAGGGTTATCAAGCTCAGGGTCGGAGTTATGAAGCCTGTGACGCCTTTTCTAGAGCATATGCAGTTCAGGAGCAAAACGCTGAAGTTGCACAGGAGTACATGGTTGAATGCCTGAATGTCGGAAAAACTAAAAAGGCCGTTGACCTTGCGCATGCGGCACTTCAACTACGCCCCGATGAGGCAGGTCTAAAAGCCAATCTTGCTCTATGCCTTCTTATTGATGCCCAGGTAGAAATTGCACAAACGATGGTAACCGAGGCTGTTGAAGCAGATCCAAACGATGAGACTACTAAGAGGCTTAAACAAGTTATCGAGGAGGTTCGATCAGGCAAAAGACCGCAACCGCGACGATATGCCGACTTGAAATCGAGGGGGCAAACCGGGCCTCGGCAGATTCTGCGTAATATCGAAAGTATTTGATCGCATAACCTTCGACTCGACCAGTCGGCGATAAATTCGCCGATGGTTACCATCAAGACGTAAATGAATAGAGGAGTGAAGTATTAATATGACTAATTACTGCGTCAACCATCCTGATAGACAAGCTCTAAGTTTTTGTCATGCCTGTTGTCGTCACTACTGTTCCGAGTGTTTGGTTGAAGGAAATTATTACTATTATTGCAAAAACTCTGAATGCCAGGCTCTATACGACAAAGAAATTAAGAATCAAGAACAAGAGAACGAAAAATCAATAACAATCAATAAATATGGAACCTTCGGAGGTTTGTGGAGACTTTGGAATGATAAAGAAAAATTTCAAGGGATTACTGTTGTGATAATTATCAATGCTGCAATTGCACTCTTACTTGGAATTATTGTTCTAAGGTATTACATGATAAATACTATTGGTAACGGCTCAGTTGTCTTAAGCAACAGTGCTTCAAGTGAAAGTTATTGGCAATTGTTATGGGGAATCTGTTTCATTGGAATAGCTCTAATTGTTATTATTATTTCCACGATTAAATTAGCTAAGAAGAAAGAAAAGGCCTGCTTTGACGGAAATATAAGATACAGCATAGGTTGGATATCAGCCATATCTGTACTTGGGATTATTGCAATGATTGTCTATTTTGTTCGTAGACAGAGAATAGCAGCGTGGCAGGCCCTGCTATTATCCATCGTTTATATGTTGCTTGTCCGCCTTGTCTATTCGCCCAGCTTCTTTATTGAAGTTGGAATGAGCATATATCCACTCATAAATCCATTTACCTCAGCTATTCCTTTCGGTTATGAGAATTTCGTTCATGTGATCCCAAAGGTCGAGATTAGATATTTTATTATCCCAACGATACTCGTCTGTTTTTTTAGGAGTGTGGGCATATGGCTAAACGATAGAAGGAAGACAACATGAATATGAAAAGTCGGAGGAGGAAACCCTTGACATAGGACAAAACTAAGAAACTGACTGAAAAAACGAACTCCCAACGAGGCAGTTGGACCGGTTCCAAAAACCGTCTGGTCAACTTCCGGAACGTTGGTCAAAAAAATCAGTAAAAAGGAAAAGTCTCTAAAATTCTTCCCGAAAAAGGTTGCCATTATGTCCCAGTTCGAAACGTCTCTCTGGGCTGACCCCAACAAGGGCGATGGGGTCGGACCAAGCTAACTATTTATAATAATTAAACAACAGGTCAAATTTGACCAATTTATTAGCCTTAGAGTCACGTTTTTGCAATCAAAAAGGGGCCACTAACAATGGCACGAGCGAATCGACATCATATTCCGGGGCAGGTTTGGCACATTACCCACCGTTGCCACAAAAAAGAATTTCTGCTGAAATTTGCAAAGGACAGACGGCGCTGGCATTCCTGGCTCTTTGAGGCCAAAAAACGCTTTGGCTTGCGAATACTCAATTACGTTGTCACTTCCAATCATATCCACCTTTTGGTTATCGACACTGAACCGGATGTCATACCAAAAAGCCTTCAATTGATCGCGGGGAGGACCGCCCAGGAGTACAATCAACGTAAGGAACGTAAGGGAGCGTTCTGGGAGGACCGTTATCATGCAACGGCTGTTGATAGGAATGAACATCTGATCAGCTGCCTTGTTTACATCGATCTGAATATGGTCCGAGCTGGTTTGGTAAAACATCCCGCAGAATGGGAAATGAGCGGCTATAATGAAATCCAGAATCCGCCCGAACGGTACAGCGTGATTGATATACCGGGGTTACGGAGCCTTTGCGGATTTTCTGACCCAGTGCAATTTTCCGAGCAGCACAGACTGTGGGTTCATGACGCCATCAACAATGGCAAAAACCAGCGGGAGAGTTACTGGACAGAGAGCATTGCCGTTGGCAGCGCAAGTTTTATTGAAGAGACCAAGAACAGACTTGGCGTCAAGGCCATGGGTAGAAGAATCGAAGAACAACAAGTTGACCGATGTGTACTGAGAGAAGAATCTGCTCCTTACAATGCCGGTTTTGATCCACAAATGTGTTGTTTAAGCTCAGAAAACAGCTATTTTGGGGATGTTTTGCTTTCAGATTTAACAACTTAGCTTGGTCCGACCCCAAAGACGCTGCCCATACGTGCATGTAAACCCTTCATTAGTACTCCTGAATTCATTGTAAAAACAGCGGGCGGCCGTCAGTACTGCAATTCTTACGATACCGCACTCGTATCTTGCCGGGCAGGCAGGAATTTGCGACGGAACCATTGCAGCACGTCATCCACATAGGTAAACACGACCGGAATCACCAGCAGACTCAGAAACGTCGAAGTCAGCAGCCCCCCGATCACGATAATCGCCATGGGTTGGCGAAAGCTCGGGTCTGCACCCATCCCCAGGGCGATCGGCAACATGCCCGAACCCATGGCAATCGTCGTCATCAGGATCGGACGGGAACGCTTGTGGCAGGCATCAACCAGCGCATCGAAGCGCGACAAGCCGTGTTCCCGCCGCGCCATGATCGCATATTCGACGAGCAGAATTGAATTCTTAGTCACGACTCCCATCAACATCAGCAGACCAATCACCGCCGGCATTGAGAAGCTGGTGCCGGTGATCAGCAGCGCAAGCAACGCACCCCCCACCGATAACGGCAAGGCCGTGAGAATTGTGACCGGCTGTAGAAAATCATGGAACAGCAACACCAGCACCACATAGATGCAGAGGATGCCCACTGCCATGGCCAACCCAAAACTGCCAAAGAGCTCACTCATGCGTTGCAGTTCACCCTGCTGGACTTCGAAAACGCCCTTGGGCAAGTTACGCATTGTGGGGAGTTGGCGAAGTTCGTTCATCACCTCACCCAACGCGCGGCCGTTCAGTTCAACCGAAACCTTAATATTACGATAGCGATCCAGTCGGTCGATCTGCGAAGCGCCGCTCCCCATGCGGATAGCGGCCAGTGATGAGAGCGCAACCTGCCCGTTGCTGCCGGCCACGCGCAGTTGCCCGATTTGGTTCAGGTCGGTGCGGGCTTGGGGATCAAGCCGCACCCGAACGCTTATCTGACGTTGCGGCAGATTGAGTTTGGTGAGGCTAGACGCGTAATCGCCGTAGGTCGCCAACCGCACCGCATTGCCCAGGGCCTCCACGGTTACGCCGAGCTGCGCCGCCCGGGCATAGTCCGGGTAAAACTGGATTTCCGGGCGTTGCAAGGCTGCACCCGACGTCACATTGCCCACATTCTTGAGCGTCCGCATGTCCCGCTCCAGCGACGCAGCGGTCGACACCAGCAGTTGCGAATCGTCGCTGGCGAGTGTGACTTCCAGCTTCTCACCACTGCTGCCACGGCCAACCGCAACCCGCGCACCGGGCAACGGGCGCAACAGTTCACGGATCTGCTCTTCCACCACCACCTGCTTGCGCCGCTCGCCTCGTGGTTTCATGTCCACCGTCAGTGTGGCGCTCCGCTCATTGCTGCTGGTGGATGCCTCCGCCCCACCGCCGGTACTGGCGGTGCCGACCGAGGCAAAAACGTGAGTCACATCGGGAATCTGGCGCAGGATCTTGTCAGCCTGTTGCACCAACCGGACCGTGTCGTTCAGCGTGCTGCCGGGCGCGAGTTCGATGGAAACCCTGGTTTGCCCGTCATCCATGGCCGGCATGAAGCCGGTGGAGATAAGGGGTACCAGCGACAGCGACCCGGCAAAAAACAGCAGCGCGGCGATCAGGGTGCGGCGGCGATGGGTCAGGCACGTGCGGAGCCAGCCCAGGTAGCGAGTCATCAACGCAGAGTCTTTTTCCTGATGGTCTGTGGCTTCCTTCATGAAATAGGCCGCCATCATCGGCGTCAGCAGCCGCGCCACAAGCAAGGAAGCCAGCACAGCAACGGCAGCGGTAATGCCGAACTGCCGGAAGATCTTACCGGAAATCCCCCCCATAAAAGCAGTCGGCAGGAAGACGGCCACCAGCGTGAAGGTGGTGGCAATTACCGCCAGCCCGATCTCGTCAGCCGCCTCCATTGCCGCCTGAAAAGGCTTCTTACCCATGCGCAGATGTCGGGCGATATTTTCCACTTCCACGATGGCATCATCCACTAGAATCCCGACCACCAATGCCAGGGCCAGCAGCGAAACCGTGTTAAGAGTGAAACCGGCAAGCAGCATCACGATAAACGTCGGAATGATCGACAGCGGCAACGCGGTCGCGGAAATGATAGTTGCACGCCAGTCGCGCAGAAAGAACCACACAACGATCACGGCCAGGATCGCTCCTTCGAGCAACAGGTGCATCGAACCTTCGTAGTTATCCCTGATCGGCTCCACTGTATTGCTGATTTCCGTGATTTTCACATCCGGATGTTGCGAGGAAAACTTTGATATAGCGGCGCGCAGATTGTCGCATACTGTGACATCCGAAAAGCCTTTCGAACGGGTGATCTGGAAGCCGATGACCTGTTTTCCATCCACATAGGCAAGCGTACTCCGCTCGGCATGTGTATCACTGACCGTGGCGATCTGATTGAGCTGGATGCGCCGGCCATCGGACAACGGAATCGACAGGGCAGCCACTTCGCTGGCCGTTCCTACCGCCCCGAACGTGCGTAGCGACTGGATGGTGTTGCCGACTTCGCCGCGCCCGCCGGAAGCATCTTTCTGTACCGCCTTGAGCTGGGTGGAGACATCGGCAAGCGTCACCCCCATGCCGGCCATCAGTGCCGGATTGAGATCGACGTGCACTTCACGGTCAATGCCGCCGACACGCGCTACCGTCGAGACCCCCTTGACCGCCAGGATGGCCTTGGCTACATCGTTGTCAACAAACCATGAGAGTTCGTCCTCGCGCATATTGCCGGCTTCGATCGTATAGGTCAGCAGCGCGCTCGTGGCGGAGGTGACTTTGGATACCGTCGGCGTGTTCATGCTGGCAGGGAGGTTGGGCTGGGCCGAGTCAACAGCGTTGCGGACTTCGTTGAGCGCCTCTTCGCTGTCCTTGTCGATGTCAAACGACACGCTGATGGCCACAGAGCCATCGGTGATCGTCGTGGTGATGTGATCGAGCTTGGTCAGCGAAGCAAGCTTGTCTTCGATTTTGCGCGCCACCTCGGTTTCCAGCTGTGCCGGCGCAGCGCCTTCCAGCGAGGCGGAAATCTTTATCGTGGGCAGGTCCATGTCGGGAAAATCCTGTATCCCCAACTCGTACAGGCTGTATATCCCGAAAACGGTCAACAACACGAAGAGCAGCAGCGAAGGGACCGGATTGCGTATCGCCCAGGCGGAAAAATTCATTTTGTCTCCTTGCCGACAACAGTGACGAGATCGCCATCGGCGAGAAAGGCGCCGCCGGAACCGACAACCCGTGCCTGCGCATTCAGGCCGCTGGCTATTTCCACCAGCCCATCGCGATGCTGGCCAGTGCTTACCACTCGGCGGACAACCTTGTTGCCGTTACCGATTTCAAATACATAGCTGTTGCCATCGCGCAGGACCACCGCGGATTCCGGCACGGTCAACGCCGACTGTGAGCCGGCCAGGATGTAACCGCTGGTAAACATGCCGGCGTTGGCCGCACTGTCAGCAGGCAGGCTGACCAGCACATTGGCCCGGCTGGTATTGGTAGAAAGTGTCGGCGCAACCAGACGCACCGTGCCCTGAAGCAGCTTGCCCGAGGGCAGTGTGACTTCTGCCGTGAGTCCAGGCTTGATTATGGCCAGCTGCTTGGCATCGACTTCGGCTTGCCATTCCAGGCGTCCCTGGCGCTGCAGCCGGAAAAGCTCGGCGCCCGAACTAACCACTTGGCCCAGCAGTGCGTTACGCGCGGTGATCAGTCCATCATCAACCGCCACGATGCGCGTCTGAGCAAGGGTAACCTTCTGTGTGGAAAGCTGGGCCTCGGCCAGATCGACATTGGCCTTGGCGGTCTGCTCGGTCGCCAGGTATTCATTGATTTGCTGTTCAGAAACGGCGCCGGTCCCCCTAACGAGACGGGCGCGATCGGCGTTGGCCTTGGCCTGGGCAAGGCTGGCCTTGGCCGATGCCAGTGCTGCCTCATACCGGCGGACTTCTGCATTCACCGAATCGCGGGCCAGCTCGGCCAGCAGTTGGCCACGTTTGACCCGGTTGCCGATATCGGCATGTAGTGCGGTAATGCGAAGACCTCCGGTTTCCGCGCTGATGATAGCTTCTTTCCAAGCTATAATGCTGCCATCGGCGGCAAGCCGCATCGGCCACTGCTTTTGCTGCGGCAGGACCTCGGTTACGCTGAGTACGGCTTTACTGGCCACGGTTGCTGTCTGGCTCTGAACAGGGATCTGTTTCAGTACAAGCACTGTTATGATCACGGCGAGTACCACGGCTCCACCGATGAGGCTATTACGGATTCTTGGATTCACTTTTTTCTCCTTTATCGGCTTGCCAACCGCCGCCCACGGCTTTGTAGAGGGCAATCCAGTACAATAGTCGATTTTGTTGCAGCTCCAGCAGACTGACTTCAGCGGAAATCATTGAGCGGCGAGCGGTTTCAAGATCAAGCAAGTTTGCCCCTCCGACACGCCAGTTTTGTTCGATGGCAGTCAGGTAGGCACGGTAGCCTTGGGCGCTTTTGCGTGCTTCGCCCTCGCGTTGGGCCACGCTGTCGAGCCGTACCAGCGCCTGTTCTACCTCCTTGACGGCATCACGCACGGTTTGTCGGTAGCTGGCGAGGGCCGAGTTGTAATCGGCTTTCGCACTCTTGATGCTCGCAGTGGTGCTACCACCATCAAAGATCGGCATCGCCAAGGCAGGGGCGAAAGACCAGGGTGCAGTCATTGCGGCTGCATGAGTAGCCAGGAGACTGATTGTGCCGCTAAGCGTCAGAGTTGGCCATCGCCCGGCTTCGGCAACACCGATCAGTGCATTCGTCGAAGCCAAGGTACGCTCCGCGGAAACAATATCAGGGCGCTGGCGCAGAATATCGGCAGGGACAGCAGTGACCAGAAGACCTTCAGGTTGTGGCAAGCTGGATTTGTCCTCTGTCAGGATTTGACGCAACGCTTGTTCGGACATGCCGGTCAGCGCAACCAGTGTTTTGACGAGCAGTTCGCTTTCGCTTTTCTGGGCCAGGGCTGTTGATCGCGTGCTGGCGGCCGAGGCCTCGGCGAGTCGTGCATCGGCCTCCGCCGTAAAACCGGCCTTAAACGAAAGTTGCGTTAGCTCGCTGGTTTTTGTCTGGGACGCAGCCTGATCTTCGTAGTATTTCTGCTTGATCCGGGCTGCGCAATAATCGACATAATTACTGGCGACTTCGGCGGCAAGCGAAACACGCGCATCATGCCAGTCGGCTTCACGGGCCTCAATCAAGGCTGTGGATGATTCCACGGAGCGGCGTGTCTTGCCGAAGAGATCGAGTTCCCAGGCTGCATCGAACCCGCTGCTTGTGGATTTACTCGAGGAACCATTCTTTAACGAGCCAGAGGCGCTGGCATCGGCGCTGACGTTCAGGCTCGGCCAGAAGCTGGCTTCGGCAGATGAGCGGCTTGCGCGGGCTTTCTCGATCGCCGCCGTGGCCTTGGCAAGCGTTGGGTTATCCTTTTGTGCCGCTTGAAGCAGTGCATTGAGCGCCGGGTCGTCAAAACGCGCCCACCAGCTGTTGATGCCGGCGAGCTTGCCGCTCTGTGGTGCTTGCCAAGTGGATGGCAGTTGCAGATCAGGCTTGCGGTAATCCGAACCAACAACACAGCCACCTAGCATAAGCACGCCGGACAATGTTGCTAAAATAGTCAGTAACCTCATAATAATCCTCAAAAATAGCTTCTTCCTGGATTTACCCGCGAAAGGCGTTAATTCCCGCCAGAGCGAACTTCACCACATGCTCGGCAAATGTACCCTGATCGTCCGAGATGATTGGCGTTCCGACGTTTTCCGTGTTACGCCGGACTCTTTGCATCAAGAGGGGATGTATGCACATGCTGAAGATACATGTTTCACAAAAGCTAACGTTTTGTTCTGTTGCTTTTGGTCCGAGCAAGTCGCGCACAATTGTCAGGGTCTTGTCGCGTTGTGGGTCGAGAGCTGATCGTATGACTTCTTCCAATAGCCCGGTTGGGTTGACTATTTCCATCTGAGCTATGAAGAACTCCTTGTTGTTCTCATCGGAAATCCGTTCTATAAGTGCTTTCAACTGACCGCGAAGACGTTCTTCGGCAGGCGCATTGTCGCTGATCCCTCCGTCTTGAGGGTAAGCCCTGACCGATTCAGCAAAATCGTGGCGCCACGCCTCCTGATAAAGGGCTTCTTTACTGCCGAAGTAATAATTCACGGCAGATATGTTTGCACCGGCCCGTTTGCATATATCCGCAATTGTCGCATCGCGGAAGCCTTTCTCCACAAACACATCGCCTGCCGCTGACAAGATTTTTTCCTTGGTAACCGTTGATCTCTTTCTTGACATAGTGTCCTCTTAATTCGAATGGATATTTTAAATTGCAATTTGAATTATGCGTTTGAATATGTCAAGAAAAATTTGTGCACGGGTGAATTTTAGGATGGATGCAATGTGATAAGCTTGAATTTGGGAGACTATTGTATTTCTTGGGTGCCTTCGTGGGACATTTGGATCACCTGTTGTTGTCTCCAGGCCATGAATCTCGAAGAATAGGGAGACAGCATGTGCAGCCTGCTGACATTGCGCTTCGGATTGTTTCTTTTCCCGCAGTTTTCCCAGGAAAAGACGTACCTGCTCTGAGCGTTTGCATGAATTCAGATACTTGAAACGGAAATCAAGGAAATACCTCAGCCACTTCCTGTAATTTGCAAAAAGGTTGAGCGGAATCTCGTGCATCTTGAGTACGGTCTCATAGTGGCACATAACACCATCAGGAACTGGGTGCATGCTACCCCCATCAAATACATCAAAGTCGCGAGTTGTCAGATGACAAGCTGTACGTCAAATTACAGATGCGTCAATAATATCCGCTAATAAAAGTATATTTCGTGAGTAACAACTGTGGTATAAGTGGCCTGAGGCACATGCCAGGTTGGAGAAGTGAATGAAAACACGGGTAAAATTAAAGCCGGGCCAAAAGGGAACAAAGAAGCTGACGGCGCAGTATGGTGACACGCTTGTTTGTGTCCTCTACCGCTATGATGTGGAAAACCGCAATAAAATTAAGACCGTAGAGATAATCGTCGATGAAAGCGACTGGACGCCAACGAAAGCGAGGTATCCGGCAGGTGCAATGGGCCCTTACGGATCGGTTCGCAGGAAAAGTCGCTACAGGAGCAGGTTCGGGAACTGGGTGGGCGTTGGGATCGTTCGCAGCATCTCTGGTATATCCCTTACGCTTGCATCGCAGGGACACGGCTGGAAAAGTTTATACTATTAGAAACCGGAAAAGACGAAACAGAATAGGAAAAGCTTATAATAATAGAAACCTGTCAGGTTTATAACTACATAAACTTGCTTATAGTATTATAAACCAGTTTATACATACGAAAGCTGGAAATCTCAACTTTTAGCCGGTCCAGTTTTGGGGAGGAGGTCACGGGTCACCGGCCGAGCCGTTACGAGGAAGTGGTAGTAGAGTGTAGAAAATATCTTCAACGTGCAAAAGAAGTGGAGTCGAAACACAGTAACTGACTTCCTTGTTGTCATAGGGTTTTTTGCCATCAGGTGTATTATCTTTTGGCTCACCGATGTATAGGGTAGTTTGAATTTTCAGGCACTGTTATCTTACCAAGCGAAGCTTGTCGTACCAAGCCAAGTGCAACGCCCAGTCAGCAAAGGACAAGCGCCGTGAGAGTTGTAGACATTTTTAGAGACCGCAAGCACAGGAGCTGGTATCAATGGAACGAACTCTTGAGCGATTGGCGAAATTCAGGAATCTAAGTGAGGCATACCTGTCCAGCTACCGACATGGCACGCCTGCATTCATAAGGGTGCTGCCAACGGACCGGTGCAATCTGAAATGCGCTTATTGCTGGCAACACAACAATGCATCGGCCGACATGACGATTGACTCGTTCAGGGCCTACCTTAAAAAGGCCAAGGAACTTCATGTAGGTTTAATAACCTTCCTCGGAGGAGAGCCGATGATCTGGAGCCCTCTCTGCGAGGCGCTCGCGCTCTGCACTGAGCGACATGTTATGACAGATCTCACCACGAACGGAACGCTTCTGACAAGCGCTACAGTGGAAGAACTGGGACGGTCCGGCTTGGATTATCTGAATATTTCTGTGGACGGGACCACAGCTAACGAGGTGACCTGCAAAAACTCGATCTTTCGTTCGGATCTGATGGGAGCCTTGAAAGAAGCGCGTACGAAGCACCACATGCACACCAGAATTAACTCAGTTATCTACAATAACAACTATGAAGCAATACAAACCCTGATGGAATTTTCCAGGAAGTGGGACATGCAGCTTTCGCTGTGGTTCATTGTCCCCCCCCTTGATCCGGCGCAACGGCCAGACAAAGATATATATTTCTCAGTTGCCGATGAACCGCTTTTACGCGATATCGTTTCCGATATACTCGAAAAGAAGCAAGCCGGATATCCGATCATCGACCCCGATTCTTACTTTGAGAACATCTTCAGGTTTATTCGGCGTGAAAAATTCTGGGACTGCAACTACCCTACCCGCTACGGTTGGATCAACGTCACCCCCACAGGCCGCATTCGAAGCTGCACCAAGAAAATGGATGAGTTGGACTTTCGCTTTCTTGATCTGGACCTGGAGAGTCTCGGACGTTTGCGCTCCATTCTTAAGGAGAAGGTACGTACCTGCAACATCGACTGTTACTCCAACTGTGCCTATGACTCCTATTTTTATACGCATAACAAGGGAGAACTGATTAAGAAGGTCCTGCGTCGCCTGAAAGTTACATAGCCGGAAATCAAGCAAGGGGGACGCCCATAAAAATATTAGTTTCGTTGGCAGCAACTTATAAAATTATGGGCGTCCCTCAGGCTTCCCCAAGGCCGGTCAGTTTCCACGACGTTAGGCGTTTCACAAACCAATTTAGGAGGATGAAACCATGAAAAGCAAGACGATATTGTTTACCATGACTATGGTATTAGTGATAGGGCTTATCATGCGGCGGCTTCTGACGCTACGCGGTCACCTTTAACCTCCGCCATCACCGAAGCGGCCACCTCTTTCAGAACCGTTACAACTCATTCATCTGCGAGGAAGATCCGTATCTTCTTGAACTGGTGCGATATCTACACCTTAACCTCCTGCGAGTAGGGGTGGTTAAAGACATTTCATCCCTTAAGACCTACTCAACTACGTCCCCTTAGGACACCCCCAAGGCATGCCGAACATGCCACCGGAGCCAACTCGTTACCGCTCATGGCTCAGTGGCAATGCCGTCCGTTAGACAGGAGAACATATGGAAAGAAAAACTGTCGGTATTGTAATCTTCGATGACATTGAAGTGCTGGATTTTTGCGGGCCGTTTGAGGTTTTTTCCACGGCCCGACTCGATGAGACAAACCGTCGGGAGGACCCGTCTCCGTTTGAAGTGAAACTCATTGCCGAAAATGGCGGGCATGTCTGCACAAATGGTGGCATGCGGGTAAGCGCGGACTACAGTTTTGAAGGCTGTCCCCGGCTAGACATACTCTGTGTGCCTGGCGGCTGGGGTACCCGCCGGGAGCTGAATAATCCCATAATGATGTCTTGGTTACGTGCCCGCGCTTCTGAAGTTGAACTACTAACATCGGTCTGCACTGGTTCCATGTTACTTGGTTTCGCCGGGCTTCTTGAGGGGCATCGTGCCACAACTCATTGGAAGTCGCTGGATTGGATGGCAAACTCGTTTCCACAAACAACGGTTATTCATGACCAGCATGTCGTGGACGATGGCGCTCTAATAACTTCGGCCGGAATTTCCGCAGGGATCGATATGGCCTTGACAGTTGTAGCGCGTTACTGCGGTGAAAACATTGCCAGAGCTACTGCCCGCCACATGGAGTATCCTTACCCTGAAACAAATGAACGCCGCATAAGAATTTCAGAATAAAGTCCAACCAGGCGGCGGCACACAGTCGCTAACGCGCTGGTGCGCCCCGACGACGTTCTTCGGTCGCTGCGCTTCAGAAGAAAGGGGCAGAGAATGAACAGGTTCAAGAGGTGTGTCATGGTTTGTTTTGGAAACGCGCTGATAATCCTTGTGCTGGCACTTGTCATCATGGGCTGCAACGTCGACGAGACGGCAGTAGTTCTGACCGAAGCTAACGATGGAGGCATCGTAAATGTCTCAAAAGGTGATGAAGTCGTGGTCATCCTGGCCGGGACTGAGTCTGTAGGGGATCACTGGGAAGTGGCCGAGACGGATGAGTCACGACTGCCCTTGGTCAACTCATCGTACACCACAAGTGGCGACGCACCCGGCTCTCCAGGCAAATTCCGTTTCCAGTTCAATGCGGTTGCGACTGGTGAGGTGCATCTACGCTTGCGTGACATCTTCAGGGGATCTGAGGTGACGGACACATTTACTGTGACCATCAGAATCTCATGAACGCGGCCAACAACCAGTGGCACCATACGTCGGTTCGCCCGCTGGTGCGCCGGGGCGTTTGCTGAAGGAGAATGTTGCTAGGCGATAAATTCATTACTGAGGAGCATTATTGCTGCGTCAAAAGTTATTCCATGCGTTGAAAGGAGTAATCTATGAAATTTAACATTGAGACAAAAAAAGAGTCGATTGGTTACCGGGTTGACGTACAGGTAAATGCAGAGGGAGGAGAAGAAATCGCTTCTGTAAGCACAACTTATGAGAATTTCGAAATCGGAAATGATTATTTATCCCCTTCCGAGGTTCAATATCAGCGAATATTTACACAAGTCGGTGGATATACACCTGGAGTGGAGCGCACAGTTGTTGTTTCTGCCACAAATAATGCGGGAAAGCAGCAGACAGCGAGTAGGCGATGGAAAGACTGAGGGAGAAAGGTGAGGAGTCTAAGGGGCCGTGGTGGCCGCCGAACAGTCCAGGCGCTGACCTGCAACCGGCTAAGGAGCCTTGTTCATTCATGTTATGAAGCGATTTGATATATTCTCTTTGCCTTTGTCCTTGGGGGTGGCGCTATGAACAGTACTTTAAACTTCAAGGCATCTAAAAATGTGGGTGAAATTCAGGAAGGATATGTCTCAGTAACTGGTGGAGGGAATGAGGGGTCAGGCCTTGAAAAGAGAATTTTGTGATGTAAACTATCCCTAATAAAAAAATGAGGGGAAAAATGGCAAGACCGCTGCGGATAGAATACGAAGGTGCAATCTACCATGTTACTGCGCGAGGGAATGTGCGCGGAAAGGTATATTTCTCGAAAAGGGATTACGAAAAGTTCAAAGAATACTTGTCTGCAGCGAAGGAGAAGTACGGATTAATACTGCATGCGTATGTTCTGATGGCGAATCACTATCACCTGATCATCGAAACACCGGAGAAGAATTTAAGCAAGATCATGCACTATATCAACAGCTCTTTTACAACCTATATGAATGTCAAAAGAAAGCGGAGCGGCCATCTGTTCCAAGGGAGATACAAGGCGATTCTGGTGGATAAGGACAACTATCTCTTGGAATTGAGCCGTTACATTCACCTAAATCCGGTTCGCGTAAAAACGGTCGAAAAACCGGAGGAATATGCCTACAGCAGCTATAGGTCTTACGTAACGGGGCAAGAAGAAAATATTGTCAGCAGGGATACTATCCTGGAGATGATAACGGCAAAGAGAAAAGAAGCACCAGCACGCTACCGGAATTTTGTTGAGACTGCGATGGGAGAAGAAATAGCAAGCCCATTACAGAAAGTCTACGGTGGCATAATACTGGGTGATGAAAGTTTCATACGGAATGCACTGGCAAGAATTGAATCGGAGCGGGTTGAAACGCCTGAAGTGTCCCATGGTAAAGCTTTACGTTCCGTTGTTGGTCTAGAAGAAATTGTCTCGGCGTGTTGTGAGTATTTCGAAGTTGCCAGGGAAGAGATAATGCGGAACAAGCGGAGTGAAGCCAGAAAAGCATGTATTTACCTGATGAAGAAGCACACGAGCACAACAAACCGGGAAATAGCCGAATTGTTCGGGACGCTTAGTTATTCGGCGGTGGCAAAGGTAAGTCAGAATATCACTCAGCAGTTGGAAAGTGACAAAGAGTTACAAAAACGGATAAAGGGGTTGCAAAGCAAATATTCCCTTTTCAAGGCCTGACCCTTTCCCCTCTCGAACAGAGGATGAAACTAAGGACAGCCGAACTGGAGGAGAAAAACAGGGGACTCAACCGCATGAACAAATTATTCGTCGGCCGGGAGCTGCGGATGGTGGAATTGAAGGAGAGGATCAGGGAGCTGGAGAGGCAAACAAGAATGCCCCAAGGGGAAAACTGAGCATGTCGCAGGATAAGAAGGAGTATTTCCGACAGTCTGACGGAGAGTTACCCGGCTACCGCAGGGGGGCGGGCTTGATTTTCCGTATCGTGACCCTGGTGTTGCTGTTCCTGGCGCTGGCAGGGTCCGCTTCCGGTCGGGTGCTGTCTGACGGAACAGCTTCCCTTACCCCGCAGGAGCGGCAATGGCTCTCTCGACATGACGGGCAGGTCCGCATCGGCATCACGATGATACCCCCTCAGGTAATCCTTGACAATGGGGCATATCAGGGGCTTTCCATCGACTATATCCGCCTTTTGGAGCGGAAACTCGGCTGCCGCTTCAAGCTGGTTCCCTTCGCCACATGGAACGAGGTCATCCAGGCGGCCAAAATGCGTCGGATCGACGTGATTTTTGCGGCTCAGAGAACCCCCGAGCGTCTGGCCTATCTCCTGTTCACCGAGCCTTACATCGAGCTCCCCAACATGATCGTGGTGCGTAAGGAGCGGCGGGGGGGCGCCGGCCTGAACGAGATGAAGGGGTGGAGCGTTGCGGTTTCCGAAGGGAGCGCGGTTCATGAGTTCCTCCGAAGGGAGTTCGCTTACCTGGGTCTGCACCCCGTCCAGGACGAACTGACCGGGCTGATGAAGGTTTCGCTGGGCGAAGTGGACGCCATGGTGGTGGAGATTTCGCGGGCATCCTACTACATTGAGAAGGCTGGCATTCTGAACCTGCGGGTCGCCGGCAGCGCAGGGGTTCTATACCAGCTCCGCTTTGCGGTCCGCAGTGACTGGCCGGTTCTGTGCGGGATTCTCGACAAGGGGCTTTCCTCCATTACCGTTGAGGAGAGGAGGGAGATCGGCCGGCGCTGGATCATCGTCGGTGAAAAGAGCATCTTCGCTACCCGGGCGTTCCGGATTTCGCTCGCGGCCGGAGTGGGGGCGATCGTACTGGCGGTCATCGTGGTCGTAGTCTGGAACCGGACTCTCCGGAGGACCGTCAGGCAACGGACTTCGGAACTGCAGCAGGAACTGGCCGAGCGCAGGCATGCGGAGAAGTCGCTGGCAAAGAGCGAAGCCCGGTTCCGCCGCCTGGCGGAAAACGCCAGGGACGCCATCTATAAAATGTCGTTGCCGGACGGTGCCTATGAGTACGTAAGCCCGGCCGTGACGGAGCTTACCGGCTATGCGCCGGAGGAGTTCTATCGCAATCCGCAATTGTTAAGCGAGTTCATTCACCCGGGATGGAGCGGGTATATGGAAGAGGAGTGGTCGAGACTGCTAAAGGGTGAGATGCCCCCCACGTATGAATACCAGATCATCCACAGGTCCGGAGATGTGCGATGGCTGAACCAGCGGAACATCATGGTCCGTGACGAAATTGGCCGCCCCGTTGCCATAGAAGGGATTGTCACTGATATAACCGAAAGGAAGAACTACGAGGAAGAACTCAGCAAACTGAATGATGAACTGAGCAGGCTGAATGAAGAGCTTGAACAGCGGGTGAAACAGAGAACGGCCGAGTTGGAAAAAATGAATGAGGAGCTGCAGAAGATAAACCGGCTGTTCGTAGGCAGGGAGCTCAGGATGGTGGCGCTGAAGGAGAGGATCAGGGAGCTGGAAAACAAATCCGGGGAAAGGCGAGATCAAGGTGATCGACAGTAACAGGTCCGAAATATTTACCTACTTCGGCGTTATCACGGCCATAGCCCTGGGGTTTTACCTCAGCAGTCTCTATAGCTATCTTCTCTTTCACAGCCTCATCGAGATCACCACCATCGCCATCGGGTTCACCCTCTTCATCCTGGCATGGAACGCCCGCAGGTTCCTGCCAAACAACTACCTCAACATAATTGGCATCGGCTACGCATTCATTGCCGTTATCGATCTGCTCCATACCCTTGCCTACAAGGGGATGAACGTATTCCCCGGCTTCGCCGCGAACCTGCCGACCCAACTCTGGATGGCGGCCCGCTCCCTGCAGGCCGTCACCCTTTGCGCCGCACCATTCTTCATGGAGCGCAGGGTGGACAATCGCGCCATTTTCGGAATATATGCCGCAGCGGTCTCGGTGCTTGTGGCGATGGTATTCTCCGGCAATTTCCCGGACTGCTACACCGAAGGGAAAGGGCTCACCTTTTTCAAGATTACCAGCGAATACGTGATAACCGCTTTCCTCCTCGCCTCGTTATATCTCCTGTACCGGAAACGGAAACATTTCAGTGAGAGGGTTTTCTTGCTCATAGCCTCTTCAATAGCCTGTACGGCCATCTCCGAAATATCGTT
>JAQUHM010000258.1 GCA_028683595.1 Geobacteraceae bacterium
AAGCCCTCTTCGGTGAGAATTGCACCGATAATTCCCCGCACGGTTCCGGCTTCTTTGACATCAATGGCAATCCTGGTCCAGAGGGTATGAGAAACCGGATCGTACATCGGTTCGCCAAGTGATGCATTGGAGCTGATCGAGGAGATGGAGTCAGTGGTCTTGGCGAAACTGTCGTCCATGGCCTTCTCAATCCGTTTCAGAGACTTCAGTTGCTCTTCGGGAATACGGCCGGAACGATTCACCTGCACCAGAATATACGGGTAGGTGAACCACTTTGGCGTATCGGCACGCTGAAAGCCGTAGTCGTAATGCTGTTTTTCAGCCTTCGGGGCCAATTTGGAGATTGCTTGGGAGTACCTGTCGATTACCTCTTTGGGAATCGGTTCCCAGTCCTTTGGCAGGTGAATTGTGAAGCCTTCCTTGGCCGCAAAGAACTGCGGCAGGTCAGCCCCGAAACAGGGGGTCCCGAGCGAAAGGAGAAGAGTCACCATTCCCAGTACAGTTGTTATGATTTTCATCGGATAAACTCCCCCGTTCAGTTTCGACATTTCACCTGGCAACGTTTGGAAACAGCATGGTGATTTTGTGAGAAAATATCCGATGATGCGGGAAAAGTCAAAGTATGGTTGGAGAGTATCCGTACCCGGGAGAGGGGAGAAAGGCAAATCGGTCGTAACAGCTAGTGTCTCAGGATTTCCCGCATTTCATCTGACGAGATCTCGACGCCCAGGAAGAGCCGGTAGAACTCCTGTGCTTCCCGGGCGATGTCGATCTGGTATTCATCGGGATAGAGTCGGTTCAGGACCCATTTGAGGCCGATGAAGCGCATGAAGGAAGGGGGGCGGTCGAACCAGTTGATGGGCACCTCGGGGATCAGATACACTCTCCCCGTTTTTACGGCCCTCATGTTCTTCCAGAGGGGGGCAGTGAATATCCTCCGGTACAACCCCTCATCGAAGGCCAGAATCACTTCCGGGTTGTACTTCAGCACCTGTTCGATGGAAACCTTCTCCAGCCCGTACGGATTTCTGGCTACACATCGATGTACGTTCATCCCGCCCGCCAGACGAATCAGTTCAACGTGTCTCGATGTGTCGCACTCGGTGCTGAGGCCGTCCGGTCCCTCGGCGTAATAGACCGACACCCTTTTGTCTCGGGGCAGTCTGTTGACGACAGCCGCAGCCTCCGCCAACGTTTTGCGGCAGTAGTCACGGAGTTTTTTCGCTCGCGATTTCCTGCCGAGAATCCTGCCCGCACGCAGGAAGGCATCGGGATACTCTGAAAGCAAATCGACAGTCAACTCCACAACCGGCATCTGCATTACCTTCATCTGCTCATTGACCTTGCTGCTGAGTGACTGGTCCAGCTTTGAGGTGAATATGATGTCGGGCTTGATCATCATCAACGTTTCCCGATTCGGCGTCTGTCCCTGGCCGAACCATCCGATGACGGGAAGACGGCTCATACGGGCATGCAGAAATCTCTTCTGCTTTTCCTTGACCGGAAAATTAAGTCCGGCGAGCATCGTCGGGTCAATGGCGTAGAGAAGATATGTGCCGGTCGGCCCGATGCTTACCACTTTCCGCGCACGGTCGGGCATGGGAAGTCTCCTGCCGTATATATCGACAATTTCTTTGGCTTCGACAATGGACGCTAACAGAGATACGGCAACCAACCAAATTCCCACTAGTTGCACCAGTTTTCGCACATCTTTCTCCTTTAGGCGTTACACGTCACCAGATTGCTTCATCGGATCTTACCTGTTTCCAGTGTCTTCAACCCCTGCGCCGAAGAGGAAAGAGAGTGCATCGCGGGTACGAGCCCGCCAGTTGGCCCAACCGTGCCCCTCGCTAACCTCCTGATAGCGAACGGTGCATCCATGGGCTCGGAGGGCATCCCGCAACCTGCGGGTTGAATCCACCAGGTCCCTGCCGTTGAAATCCGACTCAAAGCTTCCCACATCAAAGTAGACCGATAGGGGATGCGCCGGTCCGGTCCGTGCCAGCAGGATGAGGGGGGCAAGCCTGGTGGCGGTTGATTGGGCGATGCATTTCCCGAATATGTCGGGGTGCCGGATTGCCAGGGACAAGGCCGCGGTTGCGCCCGCGGAAATCCCTCCTATCCCCCGGTGTTCCGGAGATTGACGGGTTCGGTAGCGCATGTCGACGGCGGGTACCAGTTCATGGACAAAATATCCCTCGAAGGCGGGATTCATACTGTATTCAGCGATGCGGTCTTTCACGGAAGGAACCAGCACGACGATCAAGGGAGGAATCGTCTTCCAGGCGATCAGGTTATCGAGAATGGTGACGATCCTGCCGAATTTGAGTGCTCCGAAGGCGTCGTTCAGGTACAGGACCGGATACCGTGCCGTGCCGCCCGCGTATTCCGCCGGCAGGTATGCGGTGACTTTTCTCCCCAGGTCGGGTTGTTTCGCTTGGACCATGAACTCCTCGGTCACGCCTCTGGGCGATTTCTTGTCGGGTTCAATCTCCGGGGGGGGGCGGTAGGCCGGCATGGCCGCCTCCGAGTTGACACCATGTCCATAGGCCATGGTGCGAGGATTCAGCGGGTCGAGGATCATTTTGCCGTCGACGGCCAGCAGGTATTCTAGCCTGGCGTCGCTCGGGTATTCCTGGGAAATAAAGAACAGATCGGTACCCGCTACCCTGGTGAGAAAGTCCTTTTCCGGACTGAAGCCGTTCATAACTCCGGCAAGGGCAACCTCTCGGGCCGAGCCGCGGTAGATAAAAGTAGAGCAACTGCTGCCGTCCCGGCTACCGTGCTCGATCAGGGGAGTCTCCGACTTTTTGGACCTCTCCAAGAGGTTGTCCACGAGCGCGGTCTTGGCTTTCGGGTCCGGCTCCGATTCGATCCGGTGCAACTCTTTTCCCGCTTCCACGCAGAAATAAGGCGGCCCGATCCGGTCAGCCGTTAGCCGTTCGATATCGCGGCGCGTCATCGAAATCTCACGCGCCTTTTCCGGGCCCGATGAATGGGACTTGCGGCAAACTCCGGTCAGCATCCTGCCGTCCGGCGAGAGGGTGAACGAATATGAGGCCCACTCCCGTTTCCATTCGAGACCGACGGCCGGAGCTGCCGCAACCTTCGCCCGCGCCCACAGATGCCATGGAAGGCGGTCATCATTGCCGTAGCTGTTTTGGGCGAGGAGAATGTCGGCGGTCTCCGAGTCAATCCGCCGCACAAGCAGGACCGACGTATCGCCGTCGCTCCATACTCCTTCCCAAGCCCCGGAGAGCGCGGCGATCCTGGACGGGACATCCTGGCCCGGAATAACCACGGGTGGATGGGGAGGGACGAAAACATCGAGCTTGGGGGCTGCCGAAGAAAGGCGAGCGCCACTGAACACAACCGCAGCTGAAAAAATCGCCACAACGGCAACCCGAGCAACGCTTCGTGCGGCATAGGCCAGCGCAGCTGCTGTTTCTTTTTGAATCCCGTATTCCATAAAAACCCTCCAGGACGACCGAACCGCTACCTGCTCCGGTATTCGTTACCCATGTGTTTTGCTATTTATTGGTAGATAATCTTCTTCATCTCACCTTCCGAAACATCTATACCCAGGAACAGTTGGTAGAAATCCCGCGACTCCCCGATGATGTCGATGCGGTACTCCTTCGGGTAGAGGCACTTCATCACCCATTTCAGTCCGATGAAGCGCATGAATGTTGGCGGACGGTCGAACCAGTTGAGGGGCTGATCCGGAATGAGGTAGACCTTCTTGTTCCTCACTGCCCGGACCCTCCGCCAGCGGGGATCATTCCACACCCTACGGTAAAAACCTTTGTCCATGGCCAGGATCACTTCCGGGTTGTAGATGAGCACCTGTTCAAGGGATACTTTCTCCATGCCGAAAAGATCCCTGGCCTTACAACGATGTACATTTGCCCCGCCTGCCAGCGTGATGAGTTCACTGTGCCGTGACTCGTCGCACTCGGTGGTGAGTCCGTCCACTCCCTCCGCAAGGTAGACCGAAACCTTTTTGTTATTGGGAATGCTTCGGGAAAACGCGGCGGCCTGTGCAAGCGTCTTTCGGCAATAGTCGCTCAGCTTTTTCCCCCGCTCCTCCCTCCCGATGATTCGTCCCATGTACAGAAAGGCTTCGGGATAGTCGGAGGGCCTGGCAAGGGTCATCTCAAGGACAGGCCTTTTCAGCATCTTCATCCTCTGGTTGACCCTCAGGCTCAAGGCGGTCTCATCGTTGGACACGACCACCATTTCAGGGTCCAGCCGAAACAGCATCTCCATGTTCGGGGTCGATGCCTCCCCGAATGTCCCGCCGATAAGAGGAAGGCGCAGCACCTGTTTGTGCATGAACCTTTTGTCTTTTTCCCTGACAGGGAAATTCAGTCCCGCGAGCATTGTCGGGTCGATCGCATACAGCAGAAAGGTATCGGGCGGCGAGGCGCTGTACACTTTGTGCACTCGGTCGGGCAGGGGGAAATGCCTGCCGAACATATCGGTGATTTCCCGGGCTTCGACGCAGGGCTCCAGGCACGCTGCGACAAGCAAGCCGATCGTCACCAGGTATGAAATTCTTCGCACACAAGCCTCCATTGTCTTAGCAAATCGGCTGTTTTTCCCACCATATGACAGCCCATCGGCAGGATCTTTCGTAAGGAAGCCGCCACTTTTCCCCTTCGCAGAGCAGATGCTCCAGCAGATAACCCTTGATTTTATCTTCTTCCTGGTCGGTCAGGTTGTTGAACATCCATCGCTGCGCATCGAGGGCATCGGTGAAGGTGTCCCAGGTATTGTCGTGCCTTTCCCGGATAAAGGTGATGTTGGCATGGATTCCCATCCGGTACAGGAGATTGTAGTAGTAAGTATAGTCGGGGCCAGGGGAGAAAGGCCTTCCGACCGCCTGGTACAGGCGACGGTCATGGGGGCCGTCGCCCACGGCAACTGACAGGTAAACCAGCTTTGCTGCAACGGCATCCAGTTTGATGATGGATTCCATGGCGTTGTCGGGCGGCAGGAATCGAGAGGCGATGGCCACATCATGCATGCTAATTCCCAGTGCGTCCCAGTCATCCTCCCATCGGCCATTGATTTTCCTTACGTTGTCGAGCCCCTCTTCCCGGCAGCGTTTAGCCAGGATCTCGAGCATGTTTTTCGAAAAATCAACTGCGGTAATACGTTGTACTTTCCTTGCCAGGGGGACGGCAAGGGTTCCTCCCCCGCATGCCATGTCGAGCACGCTCCACTCTGGCCTGTAATGCATGAGGTTCATGAAATGTTCTGCATAACCGGTGCTTGCGGCATGTTCGGAAAATGTCGGTGCTCTTCTGTCCCAGAAGTCTGAAGCGTCACAGGGTGGTGATGGGGTCGTGACGCTGAGGGTTTTGCTTTCTTCACAACCGGGCAGTATTCTTTCCATTCTTTTCTCCCTGTGCCTGATAAGGATTCGTACAAGTGGTTTTGAGTCATTACCTTGTTCTCGCTCTGATCAAGGGCGTGATTGAAGTTATCGTCCAGCCTCAGTACCAGGTGCTCTGGTCGGAAAACCCATGGATGGTTTCATTCGGATACTTTTTGCGTTATTTTATTTCATAAGGGAGCTTTCGCCTCCTCGTAATAGGCGCCGAGCAGGCACGCCCTGCACAGCGGCCCCACTCCGGTTGCCGGATCCGCAAGGTCTTTCCCGTCAAAGACCTTTTCCCCG
>JAQUHM010000014.1 GCA_028683595.1 Geobacteraceae bacterium
CTAAGTTCAAGGCAGAGGCATATATTCTGACAAAAGAAGAGGGTGGACGCCACACACCGTTTTTCAACGGCTATCGTCCGCAGTTTTACTTCAGAACAACAGATGTTACCGGAATTGTTGATCTCCCAGCTGGAACAGAGATGGTAATGCCTGGAGATAACGTGGCGGTTACGGTTAATCTTATTACCCCGATCGCCATGGATGAAGGTCTCCGATTTGCAATTCGCGAAGGTGGCCGTACCGTCGGCGCCGGTGTCGTTAGTGCCATTATTGAATAAACGATTAGTACGAGGATGAGATGCCAAGTCAGAAAATAAGAATTCGTTTGAAAGCGTATGATCATAAGCTTCTTGATCAGTCAGTAGGAGAAATTGTAGAGACTGCAAAGCGTACTGGTGCTCGTATTGCTGGTCCGATTCCGCTTCCTACAGTTATTAATAAATACTGCGTACTACGTGGTCCTCACGTAGACAAAAAGTCGAGGGATCAGTTTGAAATACGCTCGCATAAACGCCTCATTGATATTCTCGATCCTACTCAGCAAACAGTTGATGCTTTGATGAAGCTAGATCTTTCCGCTGGTGTTGATGTAGAGATTAAGCTGTAAGTTAGTAACATAAAGACTAAATTGAACAGGATCATCCGTTATGATGAAGGGATTACTAGGTAAAAAACTGGGGATGACCCAGATATTCAGTGAAGATGGGCGAAAAATACCTGTCACAGTAGTTGCGGCTGGCCCATGTGTAGTTCTTCAAGTTAAAACAACTGAGAAGGACGGTTACAGTGCGATCCAGCTAGGTTTCGGTGAAACCGATGCAAATCTTACAACAAAAGCAATTGTTGGACATTGCCGACAGGCTGCACAAGGGCCTCGTAAGTTTATGCGTGAGTTTCGTCTTGCTGACATAAGTCAATATAAAATTGGTGATACAGTGTCAGCCGACCTCTTTTCTGCTGGTGATTTAGTTGACGTTACAGGGACAAGCATTGGTAAAGGTTTCCAGGGTGTTATTAAGCGATGGGGCTTCCAGGGTGGGCGTGCCTCCCATGGTTCCCGCTTCCACCGAGCCCCGGGGTCTATCGGTTGTTCCGCAACACCTGCCAGGGTAATGAAGAATAAAAAAATGCCTGGTCAGATGGGTAATGTGCGGGTGACGGTGCAGAGACTACAGGTTGTGCGAGTTGATCAGAGCGATAATTTGCTTCTCATCAAAGGTGCAATTCCTGGGTCAAAAAACGGCCTTGTGCTTATAAGTGATAGCGTTAAAGCATAGTATTATGCTTGGTACCGGAGATAGTTATGGCAACAATTGATCTGTTTGATATGAAAAAAAATAAAGTAGGTGTTATTGACCTCGATAGCTCGGTTTTTGACGCTGAAATTAAAGAGTATCTCATACATGATGCTATTAGGGTCCAGCTTACGAACCGACGAGCTGGTACTGTATCTGTAAAGACTCGCTCAGAAGTGGCCGGGAGTGGCAAAAAGCCATTTCGTCAAAAGGGTACTGGTGGTGCGCGTCAGGGCTGCAGAAGAGCTCCTCAGTACCCTGGTGGTGGAGTTGCTTTTGGTCCTCAAAAAAAGACATATGACTTGGCCATGAATAAAAAAGCTCACAAAGCTGCTATGAAATCATGCCTTTCTTATTTATTTAAAGAAAATAAGTTCACAGTTTTAGACTCACTGACTATGGATTCTATTTCAACAAAAACCTTTGCATCTTTCCTAAGTCTGTTTTCTCTAAGTAAATCCTTGATTGTTATTGATGAGTTAGATAGAAATATTGACTTGTCTTCTAGAAACGTCATGAACATCAAACTGTTAAAGCCTGAAGGTTTGAATGTGTATGATCTTATGAAATATAAGAATATTGTTTTTACTGAATCAGCGATGCGTAAAGTAGAAGGAGCGTTGCAGTCATGAATATTTACGACGTTATCCAAAAGCCTTTAGTAACAGAGAAAACATCACTGCAAAAAGACAGTGAAGGAGTTATTGCATTTCAAGTACATAAAGATGCTAACAAGCTTGAAATCAAAGATGCTGTTGAGAAACTCTTTAAAGTGCAAGTAGCAAAGGTTAATACAATCAATATAGCTGGAAAAGTGAAGCGATTTGGAAAAAATTTCGGAAAACGCTCGAACTGGAAAAAGGCGTATGTGACCTTGAAAGAGGGTAACAACGTAGATTTCTTCGAAGTGTAAATACCAAGATGGGGTTGGAATAAATGGGAATAAAAAGTTATAAACCAACATCAGCCGGAAGAAGACACCAGACCTGTTCGACTTTTGATGAAATCACAGTTTCAAAACCTGAGAAATCATTGGTCGTAACTCTTAAGCGATCTGGTGGTAGAAACAATCTTGGCAGGCTTACCTCTCGTCATATAGGGGGGGGGCATAAAAGAAAATATCGCCTGATTGATTTCCTGCGCAATAAGCGTGATATCCCGGCTACGGTTCGTTCTATTGAATATGACCCTAACCGAAGTGCTCGTATTGCATTGCTTGTTTATGCGGACGGAGAGAAGCGTTATATCGTAGCACCTGATGGCGTTAAAGTCGGTGATACCCTCTTAGCCGGTGAGAAATCCGATATCAGGCCAGGAAATGCTCTTCCGCTAAAAGCAATTCCTTTGGGAACAATTATACATAATATAGAGTTAAAGATCGGAAAAGGTGCTCAACTTGCCCGAAGCGCAGGTACTTTTTGCCAGTTGATGTCCAAGGATGGCAAGTACTCACAGGTTAAACTTCCTTCTGGTGAAGTGCGTATGATTCTGCAGGAATGTTATGCAACAATCGGCCAAGTTGGAAATCTTGATCATGAAAATATCTCACTGGGTAAAGCAGGACGTTCTCGCTGGTTGGGGAAACGACCTAAAGTGAGAGGTGTTGCAATGAACCCGGTTGACCATCCTCATGGTGGTGGTGAAGGACGTACATCCGGTGGACGTCATCCCGTTACTCCTTGGGGTATACCGACCAAAGGATATAAAACAAGAACAAATAAAATTTCTTCTCGTTTTATAATAAAACCACGTAAATAATTAAAAGCATTAAAGGGATCAGTCAATGGCGAGATCAATCAAAAAAGGACCTTTTGTTGACGGGCATGTTATTGCAAAGGCGCAAGCAGAGGGACCTAGCTCCAAAAAGATTATTAAAACATGGTCAAGACGGTCAACTATTATTCCTGACTTTATCGGCTTAACTTTTGCTGTACATAATGGTAAAAAGTTTATTCCGGTTTTTGTAACAGAGAATATGGTGGGGCATAAGCTTGGCGAGTTTGCTCCGACAAGAACGTTCTACGGACATGCTGCCGATAAAAAAAGCAAGTTGAAAAAGAAGTAATCGATTAAGGAGTGATACATGGAAGCAAGTGCCAAGCTAACCTTTGCCCGCATTTCACCAAGGAAGACACGGCTTGTGGTTGATATGATTCGTGGTAGAGAGATTCAATCCGCATTGAATATCTTAAAGTTTTCTCCGCAGCCATCTGCAAAGCTGATTTCTAACTTGCTCAGGTCCGCCGTTGCCAATGCTGAGCAAAAAGGCGTCTCGGACGTAGATTCACTGTATGTTAAAACAGTTTATGTTAATGCCGGATCAGTTCTTAAGCGATTTTTGCCTAGGGCAATGGGTCGTGCCAGTAAAATCAGAAAACCGACGAGCCATATACATGTGGTTTTATCGGAGAAGAAATAAGAAATCAGTCGGAGGTGAAGTTTGGGCCAGAAAGTTAATCCTATAGGTTTTAGGCTGGGTGTCATAAAAACTTGGGATTCGAAGTGGTATGCAGAGGCTGATTATGCAAAGCTTCTCCATGAGGATCTCAAGCTCAGAAGTTTTCTCAAGAAAAGACTGTATCACTCCGGTGTATCTAAAATAGAGATCGAACGTGCGGCTAACAAAGCAAAAATTAATATTTTTACTGCGCGTCCCGGGCTAATAATAGGTAAGAAGGGCTCAGAGGTTGAAACACTTAAAAAAGAGCTTGCAAAACTTACCGATAAAGAAGTATTTCTAAATATTCAGGAAGTACGCAAACCTGAACTAGACGCACAATTAGTTGCAGAAAACGTTGCACTTCAACTGGAGCGTCGCATTGCGTTTCGAAGGGCAATGAAGAAAAGTGTTACAACTGCGCTGAAATTTGGTGCAAAGGGCATTAGAATAACTTGTTCTGGCAGGTTAGGCGGTGCCGAGATGTCAAGAACAGAATGGTACCGTGAAGGTAGGGTTCCTCTTCATACTCTCCGTGCTGACATTGACTACGGTTTTGCCGAGGCAAAAACCACATACGGTATTATTGGTGTTAAGGTTCTGATTTTTAAAGGTGAAGTCCTCCCTGGGAAAAAATAGTATAGGAGCTTGCTGCAATGTTAATGCCCAAGAGAGTTAAACATAGAAAGCAAATGAAAGGCAAAATGAAAGGTGCTCCTCAGCGTGGAGTAACCCTGGCCTTTGGAGAATATGGATTACAGGCAACCGAGTGTGGTTGGCTGGATTCCAAGCAGATCGAAGCTGCACGTATTGCCATGACGCGATACATTAAAAGGGGTGGTAAAACATGGATTCGTGTGTTCCCCCATAAACCCCTGACGTCCAAACCTGCTGAGACACGTATGGGTAAAGGTAAAGGTTCTCCAGATTCCTGGGTCTCCGTTATCAAGCCTGGACGGATAATTTATGAGATGGAAGGTGTTACTGAGGAAGTTGCTCGTGAAGCATTACGACTTGCCGCCTTTAAACTTCCTATTTCTACGAAATTCGTTTCAAGGAAGGTCAGTAATGAACAGTAATGATCTAAGAGAATTGTCGATTGAACAACTCTGTTCCAAAGAACTGGAGTTCAAGAAAGAACTATTTAATGTCAAGTTTCAACTTCACACAGGCCGTTTAGAAAATACGGCTAAACTGCCTGCCTTGAAAAAGGACATTGCGAGGTTGAAGACCATACTCAGGCAAAAGAGAGGGTAAGGCGAGGAAACCATGAGCGAGCGGGGAAACAGAAAAACACAGGTTGGCGTAGTAGTCAGTGACAAAATGCAGAAAACCGTTGTTGTCAAGGTTTCACACCTCGTAAAACATACGGAATATAATAAATACATCAAGACAAGTGTTAAGTATAAAGCACATGACGAAACAAATACCTGTAAAATTGGTGATAGAGTACAGATTATAGAAACCAGACCTCTCAGCAAGGACAAGCACTGGAAAGTGAAGCAAGTTCTTGAGCGGACTTCATAAGGTAGGAGCCTTCAGATGATACAGATGCAAACGATACTTGATGTGGCAGATAACTCAGGCGCAAAAAAACTTTATTGCATCAAGGTGTTGGGCGGTTCAAAAAGGAAATATGCGAGTATTGGCGATATCATTGTTGCCTCTGTGAAGGAAGCCATACCTAATTCAAAGGTTAAAAAAGGCGACGTGGTTAAGGCAGTTGTCGTCAGGACGGCGAAAGAAATAGGCCGGGCTGATGGTTCTTATATTCGGTTTGATGACAATTCCGGAGTCGTGATCAATAACGCAAAAGAACCTGTGGGCACTCGCATTTTCGGACCTGTCGCCAGGGAATTAAGAGCTAAGAAATTCATGAAGATTATTTCGCTCGCACCGGAAGTACTTTAAATTTCTTCAGGAGAACAAAGATGCAAGGCAAGAAAATGCGAGTAAAAAAAGATGACATGGTAATGGTCATTGCTGGCAAAGATAATGCGAAGACTGGAAAAATCTTGCGCGTTTTAGCAAAAAAAGACAGCGTAGTAGTTGAAGGTCTTAATTTAATTAAAAAGCATATCCGCGCAAAAGGCAATCAACCTGGTGGCATTGAAGAAAAAGAAGCTCCTATCCATATCTCCAATGTCATGCTGTATTGTCCAAAGTGCACGAAGCCAGTCAGGGTCAAGAAAACCTTGCTTGAAAATGGTGAAAAAGTACGCCTATGTGTAAAGTGCGGCGTGGCCTTTGATAAATAGACGGAGGAGTAAATGGCGAGGTTAAGGGAAGTTTATACAAAGGAAATCATTCCTCAGCTGATGAAGGAATTTGGTTATAAGAATGTTATGCAAGTTCCCAAACTTGAAAAAATCGTTATTAATATGGGACTTGGCGAAGCAATTCAGAATGTAAAAATACTTGATTCTGCAGCTGACGAAATCGCTACGATATCCGGACAGAAGGCTGTAATCACGAAAGCTAAGAAGTCAATAGCTTCCTTCAAACTTCGTCAGGGAATGCCTATCGGTTGTATGGTGACATTGCGTAAGGATCGTATGTATGAATTTATCGATCGACTTATGAATATTTCACTTCCACGAGTACGAGATTTTAAGGGTGTTTCAGCTAAGGGTTTTGATGGTAGAGGAAACTATTCTTTAGGAATAAAAGAACAGCTTATTTTCCCTGAAATTGATTATGATAAGGTTGATAAGGTTAAAGGCCTTAACATTTCTATAGTGACAACAGCAAAAACAGATGAAGAAGGCAGGGCCCTTTTGAAAATTTTGGGTATGCCTTTCAGGAACTAATCCGTTTGGAGGACACCAGTGGCTAAAAAGTCAATGATATTAAAAGCTCAACGAGTTGCAAAGTTCAAGGTGAGAGAGCATAACCGCTGTCCGCTTTGTGGACGTCCTAGAGCTTATTACCGAAAATTTCAAATGTGCAGGATTTGTCTGAGAAAACTGGCTTCAAGCGGAAAGTTACCAGGCGTCACCAAATCGAGCTGGTAAACTACCTACGTTAAAGTTAGAGGAGTGACTTAAATGTCAATGACTGACCCCATAGCAGATATGCTTACCAGAATCAGAAATGCAAATATGGTGAAACTTCAAAAAGTGGATATTCCTTCTTCAAATCTCAAAGTTAATATTGCAACTGTACTGAGAAGCGAAGGGTTCATAAAAAACTATAAAGTTATTGCTGATGATAAACAGGGAATACTGCGAGTCTATCTCAAATATATCGATGAAAAAGACGGTGTTATTACCGAGATTAAAAGAATAAGTAAGCCTGGAAGCAGGGTTTATGTTAAAGGCACTAATGTACCAAAAGTGAAAAATGGCCTCGGTGTCGCGATTCTCTCGACATCGAAGGGTGTTATTACCGATAAAACGGCTCGTGAAGCTCTTGTCGGTGGTGAGATTCTCTGTACAGTTTGGTAAGAACAGATATTAGGAGTATTAACTATGTCTAGAATTGGGAAGCTTCCAATAGAAATACCCAGTGGTGTTAAAATCACCCTCGACAATTTAATTGTTAAGGTAGAAGGGCCCAAAGGGACCCTTTCCAGGCCTATGATTGAGGGAATTTCTATAGTTGAGGATAATAAACAAATACTCGTTACCAGATCTAATGATGAACCACAGTCCAGGTCTTTCCATGGGTTAACTCGTTCACTTGTTAATAATATGGTTGTCGGGGTAACAAAAGGGTTCGAGACTGTTCTTGACATTACCGGTGTTGGTTATCGTGCTGAGGTTAAGGGAGAAATCTTAACTTTAAGTCTTGGCTACTCTCATCCAATAAATTTCTCCTTGCCTGCAGGAATATCTGTCGAAGTTGAGAAAATGACGAAGGTATTTGTTCGGGGAGCCGATAAAGAGCTTGTGGGTCAGACTGCTGCAAAAATCAGATCATTCCGTCCGCCGGAGCCTTACAAGGGTAAAGGCATTAAGTATTCCGATGAAAAGATTCTTCGTAAGGCCGGGAAAACCGGGAAGAAATAGCACCTTTCTGTAAGGAGTGTTAAAGTGAGTTCTCAATCTCAAAAAAGTCTTTCAAGATTAAAGCGAAAAATTCGTGTCCGTAAAAAAATCAGAGGTGCTTCGGATCGCCCACGGCTTAATATATTTAAAAGTGCCAAGCACATTTATGCTCAATTAATTGATGACACAAATGGGGCAACACTTGCATCTGTTTCTACCCTTGCAGATGCTATTAAAAGCGACCTCAATTATACGGGTAACATTGAAGCTGCAAAAAAAGTTGGTGCATCAATAGCAAAAGTTGCTCTTGAAAAGGGAATAACCAGCGTAGTTTTTGACAGAAATGGTTTTCTTTATCACGGACGAATCAAGGCGTTAGCTGATGCGGCCAGAGAAAACGGACTCTCTTTTTGAGAAGAATGAATCAGGAGGCTATACTTGGTTAAGATCAATCCTAATGAACTTAATTTGACAGACAAAGTTGTCCATATAAGCCGCGTCGCAAAAGTTGTAAAAGGTGGACGGAGATTTAGTTTTTCTGCACTAGTTGTTGTTGGTGACGGAAATGGCCATGTTGGTTATGGCCTGGGTAAAGCTAATGAAGTGCCCGAAGCAATCAGAAAGGGCGTTGAGCAAGCAAAGAAAAATATTATTCGAGTTCCACTTGAAGATCAAACCATACCGTATGAGGTGCTTGGCAAGTTCGGTGCGGGTCGAGTATTCATGAAACCAGCGTCCGCAGGTACAGGTGTAATTGCGGGAGGCGCTGTTCGCGCAGTTTTGGAAGCTGCGGGTGTTCACAATATTCTATCTAAATGCTTAGGATCAAATAATCCCCATAATGTTGTTAAGGCCACTGTCGCAGGGCTTGCAATGCTAAGAAGTCCTCAGGAAGTCGCAGCTCGCAGGGGTGTTGTTGAATAGCATTGTTCAAGGGAGATAAAGATAAAATGCAAGGCAAACTTAAAGTAACACTTATCAGGAGCCATATCGGTAAGCCAGCGAGTCATCGTGCTGTCCTCGTAGGGATGGGTCTTAACAGGAGACTCAAAACTGTCTCCTTACCGGATACCCCGGAAACCTGGGGGATGATTAATAAGGTTCAGCACTTAGTCAAAGTTGAAGAATAATACCATGGGGTGTACTACGATGGATTTAAATAATTTAAGACCCTCAGAGGGGTCCACAAAAAAACGTAAACGAATTGGACGTGGTGCTGGCTCTGGCCATGGCAAAACTGCTACAAAAGGTCATAAAGGCCAAAAGGCACGTAGTGGCGGGAGTATCAAGCCCGGTTTTGAAGGTGGTCAGATGCCACTGCAACGTCGTCTACCCAAGAGAGGTTTCACTCCTCTTTGTAAAAATGAGTTTACGTTAATCAAGCTTAGTGACCTTGATACTTTCCCCGCTAATTCTGTTGTTACTCTAGAAGAGATGAAGAACAAGGGTCTTTTGTCAAAACTATCATTACCTGTTAAGGTTCTCGCAACTGGAGAGATCACAAAGCCATTAACTATTTCCGCACATAAATTTAGTGCTACTGCGCGCGAAAAAATAGTTGCTGCTGGTGGTACACTTCAGGAGCTGCCGTTTTGATATCAGCTTTACAAAATATATTCAGAATACCTGATTTAAAAAAAAGAGTATTCTATACGTTGGGAATGCTTGCTGTATACAGGGTAGGCTGTCATATCCCAACTCCTGGTATCGATAGTCTGGCTCTGGCTCACTTTTTTGAACAGGCTCGAGGAACTCTTCTCGGGATGTTTGATATGTTTTCAGGTGGTGCCCTTGAAAAACTTACTGTATTTGCTCTAGGCATTATGCCGTACATATCCTCATCCATTATTTTTCAATTACTGACTGTTGTCATCCCGTCAATAGAGAAGCTGTCGAAAGAAGGTGAGGCTGGACGCAAAAAAATAACACAATATACCAGGTACGGAACAATTGTATTGAGTGTTGTTCAGGCACTTGGTATTAGTATCGGTCTGGAATCTATGACTGGCCCAGCTGGTGAATTGGTTGTACCTTCGCCAGGGTGGGGTTTCCGGATCATGACGGTTATCACATTGACTGCTGGTACTGCATTCATTATGTGGATGGGCGAGCAGATGTCTGAAAAAGGTATCGGCAATGGGATTTCATTAATTATTTTTGCCGGTATTGTTGCAAGGATTCCTGTTGCACTCATTAACAGCTATAGATTGACTGCCCATGGTGAGTTGCCACTTTTTGTGATACTTTTTGCAGCCGTTTTCATGCTTGCCGTTATTGCAGGAATTGTTTTTGTTGAAAGAGGGCAAAGAAGGCTTCCAATACATTACGCTAAAAGAGTTGTCGGCCTCAAATCTTACGGCGCCCAAACTTCTCATCTTCCATTGAAAGTCAATATGGCCGGGGTTATACCGCCAATTTTTGCTTCTTCAATTATTATGTTTCCTGCCACAATCGCCAACTTTATTAATATTCCTATCGTAAAAAGCATTGCACAAAGCTTCAGTCCCGGCAACTGGGTATACGAGCTTTTTTATGTTGCTTTTATAGTCTTTTTTTGTTATTTCTATACGGCTGTTACCTTTAACCCCGCTGATGTTGCAGAGAATATTAAAAAACATGGTGGTTATATTCCTGGGATCCGTCCTGGCAAAGAGACCTCTGAGTATCTCGATAAGGTTCTTACCAAGCTGACTTTTGCCGGTGCAATCTATATTTCGATTGTCTGTGTATTGCCTTCTATATTGATTAGTAATTTCAAGCTTCCATTTTACTTTGGTGGGACTGCGCTTTTAATTGTCGTTGGTGTAGGAATGGACACCGTTTCCCAGATTGAATCTCACTTGATTACTCGTAATTATGAAGGTTTCATGAAGGGCGTAAGAATCAAGGGAAGACGCTAGGCGCTGATGGAGTTGTTATGAATTTGATATTCTTGGGCCCTCCAGGTGCTGGAAAGGGTACGCAGGCCAGCCTTTTAAGTAAAACTCTTAATATTCCTCAGATCTCAACCGGTGATATCCTCAGGAACTCTGTACGAGCAGGGACCCCGATGGGTACTCGGGCAAAACTATTTATGGATAGCGGTTCATTGGTCCCTGACGAGGTTGTTGTTGGGATTGTTGAGGAGAGATTGCAGGCTGCTGACTGTAATAATGGTTTTATCCTGGATGGTTTCCCGAGGACCGTTGCTCAGGCTGACGCACTTGATGTAATGCTTGCTCGTTTAGGCAGGCAAATTGAATTTGTTTTGTCAATGACTGTAGACGATGAAAAGCTTCTGACCAGAATTAGTGGAAGAAGAATGTGTGAAAAATGTGGTAAAGGCTATCATCTGGTTTTTGATCCACCAAAAGAAGCCGGTATTTGTGATCTTTGTGGGGCAAAACTTTACCAGCGAGATGATGATAAAGTTGAGACTATGCGGAAGCGTCTTGACGAATATTATGAAAAGACTGCACCATTAATTGATTATTATTCCCAGAAAATGATTTTGCAGCCAATTCCTGGAACTGGTGCAATTGAAGATATTCAAAATAGTATTGAAAAGGTCCTGAAAGGATCGTTGCGTGATAATTCTTAAGTCTTCTCTGGAAATAGAGAGGATGAGGGCTCCTTGCCAGATTGTATCCGAAACTCTCGAATTGTTACGGCAAAAGATTAAGCCAGGAATAACGACTTTATCTTTGGATCAGTTTGCTGAAAAGTGCGCACGAAAGAGGAACGCTGTTCCGGCTTTTAAGGGTTATAGTGGCTATCCCTATTCATTGTGTTGTTCAGTAAATAATCAAGTTGTTCATGGTTTTCCGACCAATAAAGAGCTTTGTTCCGGAGACATTCTGAGTATTGATTTTGGTGTACTGTTTGACGACTTCTACGGTGATGCAGCTATAACAGTCGCTGTTGGAAATGCTGGAGAAAATGCTTCGGCACTTATTAGAATAACTGAAGAGTCCTTATATCAGGGTATAGAAAAGGCTTCAATAAATAATAATCTTTCTGATATATCAGCAGCAGTACAGTCACACGCTGAAAAGAATGGCTTCTCTGTTGTTCGTGAGTTTGTTGGTCATGGTATTGGCCGCAGTTTGCATGAAAGTCCTCAAGTCCCAAATTTCGGAAGACCTGGCAGGGGAGTAAAGTTAAAACAAGGCATGGTTCTGGCCATCGAGCCAATGATAAATGAAAAAGGCCCTGAAGTCCGGGTGCTTTCAGATGGGTGGACAGCGATAACACTTGATGGTGGACTTTCAGCGCACTTCGAGCATACTGTTGCAGTAACGGCAAATGGGCCCGAAATCCTAACAAAATTATAGATTCTCGGTAAAGTACCGAAGTCTGAAATTATATCTAAAGTTCAGAAACTAGTTGTAGTTCAGCGAAAGGGTCATTTATGAAAGTACGAGCATCAGTAAAGAAGATGTGCGACAAATGTAAGATAATTCGACGCAAACGAATTGTCCGAGTAATTTGTGACATTCCGAAACATACTCAACGGCAAGGTTAATAGTGTAATCAGGAGGAGTCCGCATTGGCACGTATAACAGGTATTGATTTACCAAAAAATAAACGAATTGAAATCGCTCTGACTTACATCTACGGAATCGGAAGATCAACGGCAAAGAAGATACTTGCTGAGAGTGATGTTGACTGTAATACGACAACAGAAAATCTTACTGAACCTGAAGTTGCACGTATCAGAGATTGTATCGATAAAACCTGCAAGGTGGAAGGTGATCTTCGCAGAGAAATTTCGATGAATATTAAAAGACTCATGGACCTTGGCTGTTACCGTGGATTGCGTCATAGAAAAGGTTTGCCGGTACATGGTCAGAGAACTAAAACAAATGCCAGAACCAGAAAAGGTCCTGCAAGGACTGTTGCTGGTAAAAAGAAATAGTTTAAGTCTTCGGAGGAACAATGGCTAACCCAGCTCGTAAGGTTGTTCGTAAGAAAAAAGAAAAAAAGCATGTGCCAAATGGCGTAGCACATATTCAAGCTACCTTTAATAATACTATGATTACGATTACTGATCAAAATGGAAACGTTTTGGCATGGTCTAGTTCTGGGAGTAAAGGTTTTAAGGGTTCGCGAAAAAGTACCCCTTTTGCTGCGCAGATAGCTGCTGAGGATGCTGCGAAGAAAGCGCAAGAGCATGGGGTTAGAAATATAGAAGTTTATGTTAAAGGCCCTGGTTCTGGTCGTGAGTCTGCTCTGCGGGCGTTACAATCCGTCGGCTTTTCAATAAGTTTCATACGTGATGTGACTCCTATTCCACATAATGGATGTCGTCCGCCCAAAAGAAGAAGAGTTTAACTCTTTACATCGAAGGAGGTTTTAATTGGCTAGATATACTGGTCCTAGCTGCAGATTGTGCAGAAGAGAAAATATGGAGCTATTTCTTAAGGGTGAGAGATGCTTTACTGATAAGTGTGCAATTAAACGTAGAAACTATGCTCCCGGCCAACATGGTCAGGCTCGAGTGAAGGTTTCTTCGTATGGCATTCAGCTTCGTGAAAAACAGAAGGTTAGGCGTATCTATGGTATTCTGGAAAAGCAGTTTAGGGGCTATTTCCAGAAAGCAGACAAGATGAAGGGTGTCACTGGAGAGAATCTTCTTTTTCTGTTAGAGACTAGACTTGATAACATTTTATATCGATTAGGATTTGCATCTTCACGTACTCAGTCACGTATGTTCGTTCGTCAAGGTCATTTTACTGTGAATGGGCGACGTGTTGATATTCCGTCCTTTCAAGTCAAAGTAGGTGACGTTATTTCTTTGCGTGAAAAGAGTCGCTCTATTGTTGCAATTCAAGAGGCTTTAGAAGCTGTTGTCCGGCGCGGTATTCCGCAATGGCTGGAACTGGATAAGGATACTTTTAGCGGTAAAGTCAAATCTCTTATTGTAAGAGAGGATATTGCGACACCGATCCAGGAACAACTTATAGTAGAGCTCTACTCAAAGTAATAGTTTCTAGAGATGTGCTCCTGGGAGGATATTGATGTATAAAAATTGGAGAGACCTGATCAAACCAAAAAAGGTCCAGGTTGAAACAGAGACTCTTTCTAACACATATGGTAAATTCTATGCTGAGCCTTTTGAACGCGGCTTCGGGACTACTTTAGGAAATTCATTGCGGAGAGTATTGCTGTCTTCTTTACAGGGGGCATCAATATGTTCGGTAAGAATTAAGGGTGTTCTGCACGAGTTTTCTGCGATCCCTGGTGTTACCGAAGACGTTACCGATATTGTTTTGAATCTTAAATCCGTTCGTCTTAAGATGCATGGCTACGAGCCTCGTACTATTCGGATCGTTCATAAAGGTGAAGGTATAGTAACTGCTGGGGATATTGTTACTGATCCAAATATTGAAATACTGAACCCTGAACAACACATTGCAACGTGTTCTAAAGATGCAAATTTCGAAGTTGAAATGGTTGTTAAACTTGGTAAGGGTTATATTTCTGCGGATAGAAATCGTGATGAAAAAGCCCCCGTGGGCACCATTCCGATAGATTCAATTTTTAGCCCCATAAAAAAAGTTAATTTCAGTGTTTCCAATGCGCGTGTCGGTCAGATGACTGACTACGATAAGCTGGTAATAGAGTTGTGGACTGATGGAAGTGTTTCCCCTGAAGATGCTCTGGCTTTTGCTGCAAAGATACTAAAAGAGCAACTTACGATATTCATTAATTTCGATGAAGAAGCAGAAGAGGTTGAAGAGTTCGAGGTAGAGGAAGATAGAGACAGAATTAACGAAAATCTTTATCGTTCAGTTGATGAGCTTGAACTTTCCGTACGATCAGCCAACTGTCTGAAAAATGCCGGCATAAAGCTGATAGGTGAATTGGTATCGCGATCCGAAGCAGAAATGCTGAAGACGCAAAACTTTGGCCGTAAATCTTTGAATGAAATTAAAGATGTCCTAGCTGATATGGGACTTACTCTTGGGATGACTCTTGAGAATTTCCCTGATCCCGAAATTCTGAGAAGAATTCGTGGTGAACGTCAGGAAGAGGAATAATCTTACAGTTTGCAGTTGAGAGAAAGGATATCGTAGAATGCGCCATAATAAATCAGGCAGAAGGTTAGGAAGGACTACCAGCCATAGAATTGCGATGTTTCGCAACATGGTAACGTCTTTTTTAACCCACGAGAGAATAGTAACGACGGATGCTAAGGCAAAGGAACTTCGCCCGATTGCTGAAAAAATGATTACACTTGGGAAAAAGGGTGATCTTCATGCAATTCGTCAGGCCGCATCCTTTATACGAGATAAAGAGACTGTTACGAAACTGTTCAGTTCAATAGCCCCTCGTTATAAGGAGCGTGCTGGTGGTTACACCAGAATTATTAAACTTGGAATTCGCCCGGGTGATGCGGCTCCCCTTTCCGTGATCGAATTCGTTGAGGAAGAAATCACAAAAAAGGTACCAAAGAAAAAAGCTAAGAAACAGGCTCCGGTGAAGGTTGCTGAAGACTCAATTCAAGAAGTCACGACTGAAACTGCTGCAGAGCAAGATAATGTAACAGAACAAGAAGTTGATACGAAAACTGAATAATTGTATTCGTTTTCTTGTGGATTTTTAGTGGTTAAATAATATAGATAAAAGACAGGCAGATTATTCTGCCTGTCTTTTTTTGTGGCGATAATCATTTAAATTTTACGTCAAGCTTCGTATCCCTGGTAACAGCCGACGTTGACAAAGATTCTGCAGTACCCTATAGTGACAAAACTAAAGGCATGAATTATCTCATTCCTAACACAAATTTTAATTGAAACTTCAAAAGACTCCTCAATGCATGACTTAAAATATTTTTCTAGAAATCGCAAAATAGTCACTTTCTTCTCAAAACGCCATAATAAGTCGAGAAATAGTTTCAGAATAGCAGGGACCAGCAAAGTGAAGCAAAAACGTTTGCGTATTATTCTTCCTATTCTTGCAGTTCTCCTTGCTATTTATCCTTTTTCTTTTGCTATTAAGGCTTTCGTTCAGAAAGTTTCTTTATTTATGCATCACAAGAGTGTCTCTGCTCAGCTTCTAAATATTGGGCCAGATACAAATAAAGCTTTTCTAGTAGCCTCCCAGTCGCTAGTTTCAGCTCACGTAGAAGGTGATGCATTGGTCGCTCCTACCTATGGTGGGGGCTCAATACTGTTTACCATTGATCCCGCTCTTCAAATGCGGGTACAAGAAATCATGCGAAGTAAAGATGTCCCTTATGGAGTTTTTGTTGCAATTGAGCCCAAAAGCGGCAAGATACTAGCGATGTCGGGTTACTCTTCAGTGGATAGTACTTGGGGAAATAATCCCTATTTTAATCTTTACCCGATGGCTTCACTTTTTAAGATTATTACAGCTGCTGCGGCACTTGAGTTAAAAAAGGTTGAGCCTGAAACCCTTTTTGCGTACAGGGGGGCTTCTTACTCAGAAAATCCGAAATATTGGGGAGTGAATCCTGGGCAGTCCACCCAATCAATGCCTCTTTCATTAGCTCTGGGAAAGTCTATTAATCCTGTTTTCGGGCGTCTTGCGAGCGATTATGTTGGCGTTGATACGATCATGACCTATGCGCAACGTTTCGGGTTTAACCAGACTCTCTTTCCTGGAACACCAGTTAAGCCCAGCAGAGCTGCCGTCCCCAATGATGACAGTCAACTCAGGTTAATGGGTGCGGGACTCGGCAGGGAAGTGAAAATATCTCCTCTGCATGCAGCAGTAATAATGGCTGCGATTGCTAATCAAGGGAAAATGATGACCCCTCTCCTGGCCCAGGAGATTCGAGACAAGGGAGGCAATGTTCTGTACTCAACTCAGTCTCGTAGCATCAGAAAACTTGTTGTAAAGGAGACTGCGGATCAATTAACCAGAATGCTGTTAACAACCGTGACTAAAGGTACCTCGCGAAAAGCCTTTCATGATCGTCGTGGGCGTCCGTTGTTGGCTTCCATAAATGTTGCGGCTAAAACGGGGTCCATAAATGGTACAGACCCTTCTGGTCATTATTCCTGGTTTGCTGCCTTTGCGCCAGTCGAAGACCCTCAGATAGCGATTGTTGCCCTCATTATAAATCAGGATAAATGGAAAATTAAAGCCACGTACCTAGGTGAACAGGCTCTGGAACAATTTTTTGCTGAAAAAAAGACTGCCGGGTTCGCTACGAGGGGGGCGGCAAACCCTTGAGAAATGGTTTTTGTACAGTGCTATTGCTGTTTTTCTCAATGTTCAGTATATAAGAATTCCATGAACTGTCGTCGCTGCTCCACATGTTGTACGGCTCCTGACATATCAACGCTTTCGAAGCCAGTTGGTCAGCCATGTATCTATCTGGACTCTAACGGTGGGTGCTCCATCTATCCTGACAGGCCGGCAGTTTGTCGTGATTATCTGCCAGACGAAATTTGCGACCTCATTGATGCTCCGACCCTGGAACAGCGGGTAGTAAACTACCTGCGAATATTTTCCTTGTACAGGCAATAGAAATAGTCGCTAAACTTTACAGGATGCATTGTTGCATTTCCATCATGCACAGATTTGGCGCACTACCGGTACGAGTGAAGGGAGAAATTCCCTGATGAAAATTCTCCATAGGTGAACTGAGTTATCCAGTCTCCCAATGAGAGGAGAGTGTTCCCATTTTCAGACACCGAAAGATGCGGAAAGTGAAAATGTGCCGTTACAACTGCATCGCAACCATTTTTGAAATGATACTCGGCAAAGTGCGTTAGTAGTGCCTTATAGTCTTTTTTACTGTTCCTTTCTTGGTGGTGTTTTTTGCTTCGATATGAGAGGTGATGGGCAATTCTGAATACCAGCGGAGGCGGAATAAGAGGGAAAAGTGTTTTCGTAGCTCGGCTGTGGAGCAGAAACCTGAGAAGTCTGTATCCGTAATCCTGTATATTTATCTGGTCTCCATGGCAAACATAGACGTTCTTTCCGTCCAGTTCTAAAATCGCAGGATTTCTATAGATAGTTGCCCGAAGGGTTTCCGAGAAAAACTTGCCAAGATGGAAATCGTGGTTACCTTCAAAATAGACAATCTCAACTCCCGATTCTACCAGTTTTTGTAAGCTATTCAATACGGGTAGATAGTGTGGAAAGGATTTTTCATCGTATCCTATCCAGAACTCGAAAAGATCGCCAAGTATAAAAAGTGTTTTTACCGTGCCGCGGATGTCAGACAGAAAGTGTAATAGTAACTGATAGTTATCGTCATCTGGATTACGTAGGTGCGCGTCGGCGATAAAAATCCTTTTCATGGGGTCACTATAACCAATTATCAGGAAAAGGTAAAGGTCATGACTTGGAATATCCTTTCATCTTTTCCGTGAGGAGCAGGTTGTTCTATGGGTTTCATGCGTGATGTCGAGATTGTCTGGGATGATCTCTTGGAAGCGTTCGAAAATGTTGACACGGAAACGGTCTTTTTTATTGACCGGGAGACAGGGGAAATTTTCTCTGTTCCCATAGACTACGAGGATGATGATTTTTGGGAAGAGATCGAGGCAAATGACGATCGTTATCTCCAAATCCCTGATTTCGATTATGATCAAGAGAGACAATTACTCCATGAGTTTATCAAAGGAATGACCAATACCTCGCTTAAAAAACTTCTGCAGAGATCGTTGCTGGGAAAACAGACATTTGGGAAATTAGAAGAAATTCTCTCTTTCTATCCTGAAGAAGCAGAACGGTTGCTCGCACTAAAGGACGAACTGATTGGCGCCCGAATAAGAAATTGGTTGGAAAACAATGATATCTTTCTGTCTGAGGATCATCATTGACATGTTTCTGTGCAATATCCCAGCATAAACGGACAGTTCATTCTCTTTAGGTCTCAGTTCAGACCTAAAGAAATACCTTAACGAACTAACTTTATTCTGGTTAACGCGTTGTAAGGACGGAACGCCTATGACTCAAAATATGTCGTTGGTCCAAAAAGCCGGAATTACACTCATAGTCCTTTCGCTTCTTTTTGTTTTTGGTTATGCTGTACAGCATACTATTTCCTGCCTGCTTCTGTCCTTTGTCCTGGCATACCTCTTTGACCCCTTTATACTAATGCTTGAAAAAAAGGGAATCCGAAGGATATATGGCATCCTTGTTCTTTACTCATTTCTGTCAATTATTACGTTTTTCTGCATCATTTTTCTTTTCCCTCTGCTCAACATACGCTGGGGAATACTTGTCCATGATCTGCCCGGATACGTTCAGAGATTCAAGGGCATGGCGATTGATCTGAAGGGGCGATTTGGCACAGCATATGCCGCCGAAGAGTGGCAATGGCTGATAAACTACGTTCAGTCTGGGGCTGACCGGCTTCTGGCCAAGCTTGGTGCCGGAATGTATGAAGCGGTTTCAAGCGTTGTTTTTAATCTCTTTAACCTGTTGTTGGCTCCGGTTTTGGTCTTCTTCATGCTCTATTATAAAAGAGATGCGATGACCGGTATTCTCCGTTGGCTACCCACCTCGAACAGGGACTTTCTCTTGTCAGTTGGTCATGACATCAACCGAAGCATCGGTGGTTTTCTCCGTGGACAGTTGATAGTTTCCGCGATTGTTGCTCTCTTGTCTACGGTTGCTATGATCCTTCTCGGCGTGAATCATCCTCTTTTTTCCGGAATATTTGCCGGAGTAGCTTCAATCATTCCTTTCATCGGTGTTATTCTCGCAACAATTCCACCACTTTTCTTTGCCTATGCGGAATATCAGAACGGGGTAATTCTCCTCCAGGTTTGTGCTGTCTTTTCAGCGATCTATTTTTTTGAGGGGTATGTAATAAAACCTCTGATATTTAAGGAATCGATGGACCTGAACCCTCTTGTTACCATAATCATGATCATGATACTTGGCGAATTGCTTGGTTTTTGGGGAATCCTCCTTGCTATTCCGATAACTGGAGCGATTAAGATTTACTGTCACCATCTGCGAATTGCCGATGAAGCAAAAAATGACTGACTTGGGAAAAGAATTCTTTTCTGCTGCCGTCTTAAGACTTTCCCTCGCGACTGGTTGTGGTTGCCTAACTTCTGTTGAAACGGGTTATCGGAAACAGGTGCACAGAGTGCAGGGGAACCGGCTACCGAGGTTGGACCGGGATCTTTGAGGGAGTGGGCTTCACTGAAAATTATGTTCGAGGCGAATTGAAAGGACAGAGATGGTTGCCCTTCAGGAAATTGCCTGCCAGGACGGCATGGTGTCCCTGCAAGGTGGCATTAAAAGATTATGGAGGAGATAACCACCTATGAGGAAGTCATTTCGGTACCCTGATTGAGGTACCTTGCCTTTGCTTACGTTCGTGCCTTACAGGGGCGGGAAGGATGCTCGGGCTGCCTGTCACCAGTAATTCCTGTAAAGTTGTCGACTGCTATTTCTTCCTAAATATCAGTTTTGCCGTGGGCATCTCATCATGGAGCCTCTCTTCCGGTGCAAGGATTTCTCCTGGGAACCCTTTGAAAATGTTGACAAGTTCTCCCGGTTGGAGCAGGAACTCCTTTTTGTGAGGGGTAGGAACAAAAGGCGAATCCAGCAGGGTATCGAAGATGATTATGCCGCCGGGGGAGAGGGCTTCGACGGACTTCGGAATAAGTTCCCGCAGGAGAAAATTGCAGTTGAGAATTAGATCGTATTGTCCTGTAAATTCAAACTGCTCCAGGTTTTCCATTTGATAATCGATATGTACTCCTTCCCGTTCCATCCATTGACGACCTTTCTCCAGCCCAGCTTCGGAAATATCCAGTCCGGTGACCTGGAATCCCCTCTTTGCAAGATAGATGCTGTTTCTGCCTTCGCCACAGGCAATGTCAAGGGCTTTCCTGCCGGGGACAAGGGACATGATGAGATCAATGTTGTCGACAAGGTAGCGGGAAGGATTTGTCCCCAGAACACATGCTTCGGTTCGAAACCGCGCATCCCATTTCAATAAGCATTCTTCTCCCGCATCCTTGTGCATCTGTCGCTCCTTTGAGGCTTACTTCGACTATGGGCCCCATTTTCTGTGAAAAGTTCATTAAGGTCAAGGAGGAACTGCTTTGGCAAAGGAAAGCTGTGTTGTAATGCCTCACTGTTCAACTTGGTTCAAGGCGAGCATATTCGCAGAGCAACTATTTGAGGATACATGCATACATTCGAACCAACAACTGACCTGTCTCTTATAGTCCCGATCCTGAATGAGGCGGAAGGCATCGAAGCATTTTTGATGGGATTGGCGGCGCAGCAGGGGGGATCCTTCCAGGTCGTTCTCTGCGACGGTGGTTCAACTGATGGCACGGTGCAAAGGGTTTCTGACCTGATAGTTGACTTTCCTTTTCCGCTGATTCTGGTTCATGCGGAGAAAGGACGGGCACAGCAGATGAATGCCGGGGCCTGTGAGGCGACCGGAGAATATTTTTTGTTTCTTCATGCGGATTCCAGTTTCCCGGACACTTACGCTCTCGGCAAGGCACTTTCATTTCTTCGTCAGGCTGAGCGGAGGGCAGGGAACGAAAGAGTTGCCGCTCGGTTTTCGCTTCGATTTCAGGCAAAAGCTGAAATTATACCCTTTTCCTCCTACTATGCCGAATGCAAGGCTCGTCTGGACCGATGCGGATGTACCCATGGGGACCAGGGTTTTCTGATACGTCGCAGTTTTTTTGCCATGGCAGGTCCCTTCGACCAGTCATGCCTAGTCATGGAAGATACCCGTTTTGCTGAAACCGTCCGTTCCATGGGATCATGGGAGCTTATTCCCACCGAACTTGTTACATCCGTACGTCGTTTCGAAACGGAAGGGATGGTTGAGCGACAAGTTCTCAATATGATTCTCATGGCGCTGGATGCGGTTGGTCGGGAGGATTTTATTCGAGAATTGCCGGGGATTTATGCTGCTCAAAGCAAGGCGGGACGGTTGCGTTTGTTTCCTTTTCTCAACAGAATCCGGCTGCTCATTACCAGGTTGCCGTACGCAGCCAGGATAAAATTCTGGTTCTCAGTCGGTCACTATGTCAGCATGAATGCCTGGCAAATTCCATTTTTTCTTGATATGCGCAAAAACTACCGGAACACAATTCCGGTGGGTCAGGGCAAAACAACCCACCTGGAATTTTTTGACCGACGCTGGTACATCTTTTTTCGATCCCGTCCCATGGCACTGTTTGCAGCCGGATTAGCGTTCTTCTCGTTTCGTGGTTTCTGTCTCCTGGCACGTATGCGTGACTGGTGAGTCGATAGCCTACTTCATCTCCAGCGAACAGAGCCATTTACCCATCAAACCTGCCAGGTCTTGTGCAATTTTCTTGCATCATTAATTCCAAGATGGTTCCTTTTATTGGGCATTGCATGACAATTTACAGGGCTGTTGTCTGCTGTTATGCATAGAATATTGTTGGGGGTTATCCGTGTCACGATGAATTGATTTCAGAATACAGGGTTTGGATGGCAATTGCCGCTGACACCGGAGCCACTCTCCGGGTGGTTAGTAACAGCTTGAGGTTGCTGAATATGCAAGAATAACCTGATATCTGCCAGGAAATGAAAGGACATTTCTGCTGCTTTTCCAGTTTTTTGTCAGCTGCAGAGCATGAGAGAACGGTGCTTTGTACTGAAGACGGGGATTCCGTTGCCTTTCCTGTGGAAATAAAGTGAGTTGAGCATTTCGATTTTCAAGAATCACCTCAAGTAGCTATGAGACCTGCAAAAGGAACTGGGGCAAAAGGAATTATTCCACAGATGTCAACGTTCCTGTTTTTCCGAAGAACAGTTTGTTCTCAGAGAGGTTTCTGTGTTCTGGAGCGCAATTTATTTGCCACGCGTGCCTTCGACAAAGGCCTTGATGACCATGTTATCCTCTTCTGCTATTTTGGTGAATTCCACCCCAAAGCCTGGCGGTAGAGACATTTTTCTTCGTTTCCCCTGTCCGTTTGCCCAAGCAACAATTCCCTGCGCTTTGATGGATCTGCCCGTGGTGTTGGGGAGTTTTATTTCCAAAATGATGGTTTTCTTTTCTTCCACCGGCCTGGCTTCCGTCACGTAGACTCCGCCGTTGCTGAGATCGACACTAAACCCGGACCGTGAAACTCCGTCCAGGGTGAAGGTAACCGGGGCCTCGTAGGGGATGCGAATGTCTCTTCTGTTGATCGACTTCAGGAAAGAGCGGGCCTTTTCCAGAAAGAGTCTTCTGTCGATCGGTTTGCTGAGGAAGTCGTTGCAGCCCGCTTCTCTGCATGCTTCCAGATCTTCTTCTTTTCCGCAGGACGATACCATCACGACGGGAATGGAACTGAGCTGTTCGTCGGCCTTCAGCGTGGAACAGCAAGCGAGTCCTCCCATGCCGGGCATGTTAATGTCCATGAAAATCAGATCCGGCCGCTCTTTCATGGCGACCTCAAGCGCTTCTTCCCCACTTGAGGCGGTAAGAACATGCACCGGTGAGTGTTTTAGAAAATTCTTTTCCAGTTCAATGAAGAGTTTCGTGTCATCAACCAAAAGGATTTTAGGTGTAGACATGGCGGCCATCTCCTCTGTTTTCTCTCTATCTATGTACCATACTTACCGTTCCTGTCCAGATGGTACTGCCGGACATTTGTTACTTCAATCCGTAAAATGCATGGTAATTCCCTTCTCTGCGAGGAAGCTGAGTGCTTCAGCCTTGTCCGGTATCCCGATTCTTCCACCAATACGCCTGCATTTTAAGGCTGCAACCGCGGATGCGAATCGGATGGTATCAGGAAGGTTGAGTCCTCGGAGAAGTCCAAAAATATATGCACCGTGAAAGACATCGCCGGCCCCGGTCGTGTCCACTGCATCGACCGGAAAAGCAGGGGTCTCAATGATTTCAGTGTCTCGATAGGTTATGCTCCCCTGTCCACCCAAGGTTATGGTAATGATATCTGCGCCCAGTCTTTTTGCTTGATCCTGAAAAACTGCCGGATTCCCGCCCCAGCCAAGATCGAGAGCAAACTGTTCCGATGCCACCAGATAATCGCATGACCTGGCTATTTCCAGCATCCCCGGTCGTACTTTCCCGGCGTCAAGCATCACCGGGGTCCCCAGGCTCCGGGCCTTGTTTGCAGCGAACAGCGATACCTGCGACATGAGTCCGTCGAGAAGGAGAAAGCTGCAATC
>JAQUHM010000259.1 GCA_028683595.1 Geobacteraceae bacterium
CCTGCGGATGCGGCCATCGCTGTTGTCGGCCCGACAGCCGGATTTGTGCCGGAACCACTCTTCCGACGTAACACTGCCATGGTCGGCACGGTGGTGGTGACCGATAGCGACCAGGCCCTGGAGATATTTGCCGAGGGTGGCGGAGGGTACCGGCTTTTCGGCGAGTGTGTCCGCAAGATAAACCTGCTCAATGTAGGTCGATTACGGCACTTGGGATTGGATGGTTTCCGTTGAAACAACAGGGAAAGGTTGCACCAAATCTTTCCTGACGGGAAAGTGAAATTCAATAAAGAGGAGGAGAAATTTGCATGAGAATGATTCGGGTTGCAGCACTACTGTCTTGTCTCACCCTGGTTGTAACCAGCGTTGCACGGGCAGACGAGAAGGAGGGGGCCGGGTATGAAAGCTATACACTTGGCGAAGTCTATATCACCGATGAAAAGCCACCTGTCTCCAAGGAGGCCTCGATAACCAACGTGATTACCGCAGAGGATATGAAGGCCACGAACAGCCGCACCGTGGCTGAGGCGCTGGCGAACGTCCCGGGTATGACCGTCATCACGAATGGGAGAAACGAACCGATGGTCTCGATCCACGGTTTCTTCGATCAGAGCAGGATCCTGGTGCTCATCGACGGTGTTCCGTACTATGAAACCGAACGGGGTTATCTCGACCTGAACCAGTTTTCCACGGACAACGTGGCAAAGATTGAGGTCACCAAGGGGGCGGCATCAGTCCTTTACGGCGCAAACGCCGAGGGTGGGGTGGTAAACATTATCACCAAACAGGGCGTCGAAAAACCATTTTTTTCCGTAAACGCCGAGGGGGGAGACGTGGATTACTTCAAGACATCCGTTTCCCATGGTATGAAGAAGGGTATCTTCAACTACTGGCTCAATTATGAGCACAGCCAGGCCCACGGATGGAGGATGTCCGATGATTTCAGGCCGGTTGTCGGAAGCAGTACCGACAAAAGCACGAAGACCACCATCACAGGGATATTCGAAGATGGCGGGACCCGCAATCAGTCCAGCTACTCGAAAGACAGCGTGTGGGCCAAGCTCGGCATCGAACCGTCCGCAGGCTCCAAGTATTATCTCAATTTCCACTACACCTCCAGGAATAAGCCGATCCCTAGCAACATCCTCTCCGTAATGCGCATCACGGCTCGACCCGCTTTTACCAACTTTTTCGGCTTCAACCGCTATGACGACTGGGGGCTCGATCTGAGCGGGCAGCAAAAACTGGGCGACAAGGTTACCATGAAGGGAAAGCTGTTCTACCATAATCACGCCGATGCCATGGACTCCTATGCCGACTGGAACTACAACACCATGATTGCCAGGAGTGCCTACTATGATTACATGATAGGCGGTTCACTCATCACGCAGTGGCAGCCGGTTTCCTGGAACAAAGTGAGTCTTGCCTTGAACTATCGGGGCGACTCGCACAAGGAACGGGCGGACAACTACCTGCCGTTCGAGAACTTTTTCGCCTGGACCGGATCGGTGGGGATTGAAGACGAAGTGACGGTCACAAGGAATTTCTCTCTGGTCGTTGGGGGTAGTTATGATTGGTTCAAGGTAACTGACGCCAACCAGAACAACACCGATAAACAGACAGGAGATTTCATCAACCAGACCTCTCTGCCAACGGGGTCGACCACGAATAGCTTCAATCCGATGATCGGTGCCGTCTATCTCTTTCCGGATGCAACGAAGCTGTTCGCCTCCGTTGCCCACAAAACACGTTTTGCTACCCTGCGCCAGCTCTATGCCAACATAGATACCGGCAGTTATGCACTGAAGCCGGAAAGTACCATTAATTCGACCATTGGCGTGTCCCGTTCCTTTTCAGATTTCATGTGGGGGCAACTGTCGTTTTTCTACCACGACATCTCCGACATGATTGTTCAGGCTGAAAGAGGTCCCTACGACCCATACGAGAATCTTGGAAGTGTCGAGATATACGGTATCGAGGTAGCGACCGAATTCTACCCGATGAATGACCTGGTACTGAAGCTTGGCTACAACTTCAATCACGCAACCGATCAGACTGACCAGCGAGCGACCGATCACGTGGCGAATGTGCCTGAGCACAAGCTGGACATGGGTGTCCAATATACCGTACCGTACACCAGGACCCGTCTGGACCTGAACGGTATCCTTCTCGGCGATATGTACACTCAACTGCCTACGCCGACCAGGCCGACAACGAAAATCCAGAGCGTTGCCGGCTATTTTCTTCTCAATGCAAGAATCTCACAGAAGTTCCTGAAAAATTACGAGGCATACATTGCCTTCAATAATGTTTGCGACAAAAACTACGAAGATTCCTATGGCTTACCCGCACAAGGACGCAACTTCTTTGGCGGTATCACTGCCAGGTTCTGACGGCTCCGCCCTCAATGTTTTTTTCTCTCCAAGGATTGTGATTGGCCGCCGGTTGTGCCTCCTCCCGGCGGCCCCTCTTTTTTTCGCTGAGACGAGAGGTGAGGTTCAATATCCTGCGGGGGATTGGAAAGAAGTCAGACCTGCCAGGTCTTTGGAAAAAGAATCGGGAGATTGATATGAAGAAGGCTTGTCTGAGGAGAAAGGTTGAACTGACCCTGTTGTGCCCATCTCAATGGCGCTGACGACGGCGCGGAAAAGGCCCGTGCGCTCGGCCAACTCATGTTGTGATCAGCCGCGCTCTTCACGGAAACTTTTGACGTGATTTCTTAGGGGGAGCTGGCATGATCGTGGAGCTGGTGGCATGATAATGGCACATACTCAATAAAAATTGCAGTTTCACGGATATGAAACGAAATTCTCTTTCCAGAACTCTTTTAGACGATTGTAATGTATGTACCTGATCTATCGAAAGAACCTTACGCTTTGTCTACAGCGGGTTCTGTCGCTCATGGGGATGGAGCATGGTATATAGAAGGCAGGTCATGCAGGGATCAGAAGAATAAACTGCACGTCTTATAGGCAAACGCCGCATTATTGGTCAGATAATGGTCTGGATGATACCGGGCGACGCATCGGGAACGCATTGTCGCTCCCGATGCAAAAACGAGAGATTTCTAAAAGATAAACCAAGTGTAGTACATACAAACCTGAAGGCAAAGATGCCCTGTTTTCGATAACGAAATCAGGGTTTTTTAGTGCACGAGTTTCCGGATGGAAACCAGGAAGTTTCTTGTCAGGGAATTGCCATCGATAAATGCCTGCACAACGGAGTGGCTGGGAGAAAGGAACAACGAGCAGTCAACGAATGACTTTACACATGCAGGAACTGAAAAGACGCAGTTTATTCGTCCAGAATCACTCTTTCTCATTACCAATCATACGAAAAGGAGCTTCAAATGAGACAGGTAGCAATCTACGGCAAGGGTGGCATCGGTAAGTCAACAACCACACAGAACACGGTAGCAGGTCTGGCCTACCTCGGCAAAAAGGTCATGATCATCGGTTGCGATCCCAAGGCAGACTCCACTCGTCTGATCCTGCACGCCAAGGCACAGAATACCGTTATGGACCTGGTCCGGGAAAAAGGAACCGTCGAGGACCTGGAGTTGGATGATGTATTGAAGGTCGGTTACGGAGACACGAAGTGTGTCGAGTCCGGCGGTCCGGAACCAGGTGTCGGCTGTGCCGGTCGTGGTGTTATTACCGCCATCAACTTTCTGGAAGAGAATGGCGCCTATACCGATGACCTGGATTTTGTGTTTTATGATGTTCTCGGCGACGTTGTTTGCGGTGGGTTCGCAATGCCGATCCGCGAAGGCAAGGCCGAAGAGATTTACATCGTCTGTTCCGGTGAGATGATGGCCATGTACGCCGCCAACAACATCGCCAAGGGTATTCTCAAGTATGCCTCTTCTGGAAAAGTCCGCTTGGCCGGACTGATCTGCAATGCCCGAAAAACCGACAAGGAGTTTGAGCTGGTCAGTGCGCTGGCCGCTAAGCTCAGCACCCAGATGATCCACTTTGTGCCCCGCGACAATCAGGTTCAGCGCGCCGAAATGCGCCGCATGACCGTCATCGAGTACTCTCCTGAGCATCCGCAGGCGCAGGAATACCGGACACTGGCGCAGAAGATTTCCGACAACAAGATGCTTGTGGTTCCCACTCCATTGGAGATGGAGGAGCTGGAAGATTTGCTGATGGAGTTTGGTGTTATGGAAGTTGACGAAGAGGAAAACGTCGGCAAGGCTGAAACGTCTGCGTAAATACCTCAAGAGGCAGGGCTGAAGTGTGTCATGAGCCCTTAACGAAAGGAGATTTCAATGAGAGTCGCATTTACAAGCTCGAACGGAGAAATGATTGATCAGCACTTCGGCATGTCCGACAGCTTCTGTGTTTGGGATATAGGCCCCAAAGAGGCGTATTTTATCGAAACCGTTACAGCGCAATCCTCTGGAGAAGATGTGGAGGACAAGATCATGACCCGTGCCGATGTGCTTCGTGGTTGCACCATAGTGTATAGCATGCAAATCGGTGGTCCTGCTGCGGCCAAACTAGTGGCGCGCAAGATCCATCCCATGAAGACCGTCACAGAGGTTCCCGTTGAGGAGATCGTCGGAAGGATTCAGAATGTCCTGAAAGGAACGCCGCCTCCATGGCTGAAAAAGGCCATGGAAACTGCGTCGAATGTGGATTTGACGTGAATTTTGTTGCAACCACACTCCGGTGCGGATAGGGAGCGAACATTTTTCCGCTTCGGTGTTCTCGAAGAAGGGAGGATAGCCGATTATGTTACGGTTAACTCTGGATACAAGAAATCAGCTGGAAAAGCACGAAGATGAATCATCTACCATCTGTGAAGTGGAGATGAAGATAATGGGGGTATGCCACCGTGTTCAGATCTATGGTCGGGGAAACGGATCATACTGTGCGCTTACAAGGTTTTCCAAAAGTGACGCCATAATTACCGACGGACCTACCATTAAAGAGGTGCTGAAGCAGCATGCATACAGGCTGCCGATTGCGATCGATTGCCGCAGGTCAAGAAAGAGCCTGTTGCCGGGAAACCGGTTGAGAAAGGCATAGGCGGGGTGACAGGGGGGGCGCCCAGGCATGAATGCAAATGCTCCCTGGTACCGGGCTTGGCAGGCGAACGATGATGCCACGGCGACTGGTCCTTGTCTAAAGGGCCAGTCGCCACCGGCATGTTGCGTTATTTTATTGGGAATTACCATCCCGAGCTGGCGGTGCCATGAATTCCGGGCCGACGGGGGTTGGGACATTCCTGCCGATGATTCCATTGATATCTTGTAAATCCCCGGAAGTCAATGACCAGCCGAAGACCTGCGCGACCTGATCCAGTTGCCCTGGATGGCGGGCACCCCAGAGGGCGATGGCACCCTGATCAAGCACCCAGCGAACAGCCAGTTCGAGAACACGACGATCATGCCTTTGGGTTGCAAGATCATCAAGGTCGGATACTGCTTTCAAATAATGGGAAAACCTTGGATCACGAAATTTTGGGTCGTATTGACGCAGATCGTCTCCCTCAAATTTGCTATCCTGTTTCAACTTGCCTGCAAGGAGCCCGCGACAGATGGATCCATAGGCAAGAACAGCAATATCATGCTGCTTTGCATACGGGAGTATATCTTCTTCAATCTGTCGCTCAAACAGATTGTAAGGAGGTTGGACCGAGTGCAGTGGGGCTACCTGGCGGAAAACGTCC
>JAQUHM010000015.1 GCA_028683595.1 Geobacteraceae bacterium
ACCTACCCTGGAACATCAATGACCTGCTGCATAACTCCCCTTCAACCTCCTCTTTTCTTATGTGATAGAAGACAGGAGCGGCTAGATATGTGCCTTAGCGGAAAATTGGTGTTCATCAGGGAAATGAAAAGCCCGCCAATTGTTCGGCGGGCTTCTGTTATTGGTAGTTCTTTGAGTCCCTTTTCAAGGGTTATTCCGGTTCCTCTAACCCCCGGATCGACACTGCCTTATGTTGTGCGTCTTCGCACGATGTGGTCTCTACGATAGCATCGCCCTCCTTTGGCAGCCTGTTTGTCACCTCTACTGCCTGGTACCAGTATAGCATCGGGAAACAGTATATTCCAGTCTGTCAAAAAATTATTTTTACGGGTATACTTACAAACTACCCCTCCGATTGACCATCTATCCCCCGGAACAATTCATGCACTCATATGCCGACCCAGCACCTTTCAACAGTGACCAACATCAAGAGACTTTTTCGCGGCAAAAGAAAAACCCCTGCTCTTCCCGCACTAACTCCCCAGGGAAAGTAGTGGTGAAAATCAGGGGCATCAAAAGAATAACCGGCTGGTATCGCCGGGAAGTATGTGGCGGAGAGATAGGGATTCAAATTATTGCCCTATCCTATTGTTTTTATGAATAGTTATGCAAATACATTTACAAAAATACCCCTAAAACTACCCCTCATATTTCATGGTTACCACACAATTATCCACCAAAAAACTATCGAGACAGTATCGTCAGGATTCATGGTAACAGTTTATTATAAATCATCAACCTCTACCTCCCAAACTCATTATCACCCCTAACCGGCACCTAGCTGGCCAACTCCACATATTATCTTCCATCATTCTGCAAGAATCACAGTAAGTATCCCCCGGCAAAGCCGGGGGATTACCTAGAGGAAATTTAATCATCAATTTCCAACCATCTATTTAGCCAGGATGGTCGGGAATTATGAAGGTATTTGCTCGGAAAACTTCATTACTATGGGAACTTTTTTGGGCTTGCAAATATCAGCCAATTCAGACACCTTTTTATTAAACGTTCTTGTCTCATTATCGTTAGAGACAAAAATATATTCAATATCGTCTAACGAAATCGGAAGGCATTTTCCGGTGTCGCGAGATCCCCCCATAAATCCATGGTTTCCAGAAATACGCCATTCTGCTTCAGTTACATGCTCACGGATTTGAAAGTGGGAAAGGAGGTCTAATGTCGGTTGTAAGGAGCCATTCTCAAAAACCACATTTCCTGATTCGGTTACAAATAGGCTAGAGATTTTCATAATTGCGAAAACTTTGAATAGATTCCGGGTAACCGTACTGTTGTCGCCTATGTAAACCACTCGGTCGCCACCGTTTCGTTCTACCCACTCTCGTGTTACTACGAGGCCATAACTTCCAAAGACGAAGCCATGATTAGTAATTTGTTTTCCAGTAGGAACTTCTGTAAAAGAGAGCATTGGCATTTTCCCTTTCATATCGCCGAGCCCCCACAACAGAACTTTTTTGTTGCCATCTTCGAGTGTTTCAAATTTTTTGCCGAGAGTATTAAGCTTGTTTTCAAGCAATGGAAACATTTCTTTAATAAAATTTTCCAACGTTACAATATTTGAATTTAACTGAAAACAGACCTCGTGGTCAGTAAGCATCAAACCTTTACTGAGAGCGGCATCTAAATACTCCGGATTGCTCATACAATGTAATAATTTAAAATCAGTGCTGTACATAGATTTCCTTTCTCTATTACAAGGTGCATATCTGGCTTTTGGTTCCCGTTTTGTCTACATAACCATTTGAACCCAACTTATCCCAATAGGCAAGTTCTGTAGCAGTAGACAATATGATCTAAACATCAATAGGTGTCTTTGCTATAGAGCTTGCCGGAGCCCACGGTATATTGACATAGAAAAAATAATAATTACCATAGAAACTTGGCATTTCGTGTTTTATCTAACCTTAGCAGCCAACTGCTTATGCACATCCTGTCCCTGCATGTCCCGTTTCTCAGCCATGAGGAAGAGCCCTTTGCCGCCACTCTTTTCCTCCCAGAGCATACCAATCTGTAGCTTCTCTTTTGAATCGTCGTTTGTTTTATAGACTTCCCCCTTATACTCGACGACAAAAATTCTACCGTCTAACAACTCCGCCACGAAATCGGGATAGAAGCGGTCGGTGGACGTCGGGAGCCAGAAGGAGGCCTTTGGCTGGTTGGAGAGGTTGCGGACCCATTGCTTGACTTCCTTAAGCGCGGCAATGGCGCAGGCACACTCGAACTCCTCCCCGTTGTTCTTCATTTCTCCGATAACCGGGTAGAAGTGTTTTTTCGAGAGGTCGAAGCGCCCCTGGTAGTACCAGCCGGCAGGATAGACGTTCGGGTCGTAATTGAATGAGTAGTCGAAAGTCGTTTCCACCTTGGCCTGCGGGCCGAAGAGGGTTTCCTGGTAGCCGCGGCTGCACGCTTCCTGACGGAAGCCCTTTATCTTTTCCACCAGCAGCTTGGCGAGGATGAAACGGCTGCGCACCAGCGCCGCCATTTCAAGACGGCAGCGTTCCCGGAGATCGGCCACCGTCCGGCGCAGGAATTCGAGCAGGACCTCCTGACGCACGTCGGGCTGGCGCACATTCTTGTCGAGCCAGCGGACCAGATTGGCCTCGGTCCAGTCGGTATTCACATGGCTCAGGTCGAGCTGCTCCTCCAGGTCCACCAAGCTGTACACTACCTTCTTCCCCTTGATGTCAAATTCGAAGGTCCGCGCTCCCTCGTCAACGGCGATCTCGGCTGACGACAAGGCATGGGGAAAATCGAGAAGGTTCCATCCGCACACGTCGAGGAAGAGCTCCTTCTCCGCCAGTTCCAGTTCACCTTGCACCATGACGCAGAGGCGAGGCGCCCGGAATGTTTCCCCCCGCTCGGACGGAGACAGAGTTTTTAAAAGATAGCGCCGGTGGGAGACGATGGCCTTGCGCAACTCAGCCTGGGCTTTTTTCGGTGCCGCCGCGACGATCTTCTCTTCAAGCTCGTCCGTGATATCTCCTTTCACGGTCAGACATAGCTCGCCCTCATCGCTTCGATGAAGCATAATCCCTGTTGGGGTATCTTGATCAAGCCACTCGGATTTGTATCCATCCCCACAGATTACCACCAGTGGTTCAGGCTCTCTTCGCGACCAGAGCGGCAGATCGTCCTCGGGAAAAAGCGGCTGCTGTGGAGCCTGGATGAATTCGGAAGCTTCTTCCTCCTCGAATCCCATGGAAACCAGCCGGTCGTGCAGGTCATTGGCCGCCTGGGCGAAGCTGGGTGAGGAGACGAAGGCATACGCCTTGTTCAGTTCCTCCTGATTTCGGCGTTCGGCATAGGGCATCCGCAGGACCCGGCCGAGTAGTTGCTCAACGTCTTTACCAGAATGGATATTTGCCGCTGAGCAGAAGATGTAGGCAAAGGAACAGTCCCAACCCTCTTTTAGCGCTTCAACGGTAATGATGTACTCCACCTTGCAGCGACGGTCGAACAGGTCGATCCCGTCCAATTCCCGTTGGCTGCCGGTGGCGATTGCGATCCGTTCCCGCTGGATCAGTTCGCTTTCCACGAGGTGCTTGAGCACCACCTCCACCGTCACCTCGCGCTCCTTGCTCTCCGCCTGAAAGAGAACAATGGGGCGGATAAAAGCGCCATCTCCCTGAGCCAGCTCCTCCAGTTTTTTCCTGGTGAGCACCGCATCCCGGACCGCCTCCTGCCAATTCTTGTGCTCCTTGAGAATGATGGGGAGCTTGATCATCTCCTCTGCCTTCAACTCGGCGGCCGAAACCCGAAAGATTACGTTGCTTCCGCCGGCGTGACTCGTATCCGGAGTGGCGGTAAACTCGACGATGCAGGCGGGACGGATGCGCTGCAAAACCTCAAAGGTGAGCGCGGTGCGGGCGTTGTGTGCCTCGTCCATGATGACCAGTGGCTTGTGCAGGTGCAACAGGTTGGCGAAGGAAAACTTGACCTTTCCCCGATCCGGTCCTTCCTCGATTCGCTCCAGGCCGGGGGTATTCGATGTAACCCGGGAAAAGTGGGACTCGTAGTTCTCATTGTGGGCATAGATGCGGCGCCCCTCGGTCTTGTCCACCCGGAGCGTTGCCAGGGTACCGACAATCACACAGGTCCTTTCAGTCAGGTCCTGGGGTCGGATCGTCTCAATATCGGCTATATCGAACACTGCAACCCGTCCGTCGAAGGCGTTGTCTATCGCCGCGCGGTAAGGATGGTGTGGCTTCTTCAGCGCCTCAAGGGTCTGAGAGCGGATGGTGTTGGTCGGCACCAGCCAGAGGACCACCGGAAAATCCTGCTCCAGGTAACTCGTGGCCGCCGTCGCTACGGTGTGGGCCGCCAGGAAGGTCTTGCCACCGCCGGTCGGGATGCGGACGCAGACGTATGGGACGGTCTCCAGCCCTTCGATGGCAAGGAAGGGGCGGGCAGGTGTTTCGGCCGCCTGCATGAGTTCGTCGTAGGCAGCTTTCGGATCACCGGAAAGACGCGCCGCTTCCAAGTAGCGTTTGAGGGTATCGAGGGTCCGGCGCTGATAGGGTTTCAGTATGAGCATAAGGTCACCGTGCCTTGATGTCGTAAGGGATTTGACGGAAGGTGATGTTTTCCCGGCGCAGCCGCTCGCTGCTCAGGCGAGAGGTCTCGCCATAGATCACCTTTGGTCCATTGTGGGATGGAAGGATTTCCAGGAGCTTGCCGGTCAGTACGTTGCCGCCGTCCGGCCGCTTGTCTCCGAGAATGCCGTTGAAAAGGAGATAATATGCTGTGCCGTTGTGAACGCCCAGCATGGGTGTCCTTATTGCTCCCTCTCCCCCGGTGGGAGAGGGCTGGGGAGAGGGGGACCAAGGCGTCCGTGTGTCGCAAAACCAGACATGGGCAGCCAGGGTGCGGAAGGTGATCGCCCGATTGATCCTGCCGTACTCGTCGAAAATCGCCTCACCGAGGCGGTAGAAACGATAACCGCCGCCACCCTGCCAGTTCACTGTCTGGGAGATACCGCCCTGCTCACCTTCGATAATCTTCGTAAGGCGTGGCGCGCAGTGGGTCACCGCGTGTTCACCCATTTCGATGCCGATGTACCGGCGTCCCATCTTGTGGGCAACGGCAGCGGTGGTGCCGGAGCCAAGGAAGGAGTCGAGGACGAGATCGCCGGGGTTGGTGGCTAACTCTATGATACGCCGGAGCAATCTTTCCGGTTTCGGAGTGTCAAATGCGTCTGCTGTTCCAAAAAGTTGGTTAATCTCTTTCTTCGACTCCTGATTGTGCCCAACTTCTTTGTTTGTCCACCATGTCCAAGCGCTAATACCTTGTATTTCAGACAAGAATGTCTTCACGCGAGGCCTTGACTTACCATTCTTGCCAAACCATATACGGCCTTCTTCTTTAAGGCGCTTGAACTCAGGTTCAATATTGCCCCAACACCTTCCGCCGGGAGGCTCATACTCGGCTCCACCAGGGGTTATGATTTTGTACATTTGGTTTGGACGCCATCCTTGCGCGGTGAAGTCAGAGGACGCCCAAGGACCTCTTGGGTCGTTGTCGGTGTTTTTGTAGTTTGAAGCTTGCTCTTCTGTCACCGTCAGTTTATTGAGTTCAGTCTTTTCGGCGTTCTTCCCGTAAACAAGTATGTGATCATGGGCAGCACCAAGCGCCAACCGAGCTTCTGGAGAAGTGCGTTTCTGCCAAAGCACATTTGCCACAAAATTCCGCCGCCCAAACACCTCATCCATGATCACCTTGAGGTAATGCCCTTCATTGTCATCAATGGAAACCCAGATGCTCCCCTCCTCAGCCAAAAGCTCCCGCAGCGATTCGAGGCGAGGATAGATCATCGCCAGCCACTGGCTGTGCTCCAGATTGTCGTCGTAATGCTCAAAGGCGGAACGAGTGTTGTAGGGAGGGTCGATATAGATGCACTTCACCTCTCCGGCATAATAGGGCAGAAGCGCCTTGAGGGCGTCCAGATTGTCCCCCTGAATCAGCGTGTTCTCCGTGGACGCTTCGCCGGCGGAAAGCTCCGGCAATTCCTCCAGAAGCCGGTACGGCGCATTCTGCGCCAGCTTCAAATCATTCTCTCTTGTAAGCCAGGTAAGGACAGGCATAAATTCCTCTAACTACTCGTAATCATCTGATTGTCTGTTTCTTTCTTCCATTTATCGATCAACTGCGTTGCCGTCGGATGCCGCAAATGCGTGAGGAAAAGGTGTTCGCTCTCCTTGAAAAGCGGCTTGAATCCAGCGTTACAGTAACTCTTGCGGAGCTTTTTGGTGACAGCTTTCTGCTCAGATTCTGCCAAACGTGGCAGTTTCCACACTCCTGATACGTTCTCGGGATCATCGGCAGTCATCGGTCATGGCTTCAGCGTCACGATATCCGACTCGTCGAACCGCTCGGCAATCGCCATGGCCAGTATGCCGCCTAAGCCCTGACCGCGATACTTCAGATATTATGTCAGCTTCATTTGAAGCAATCTCTCCCTGAGAAAATAAGCGGTAGAAGACCCTGTCTCCATTATTGCGCTCAGAAGAACTAAAACTTCATCGCGATTCTTCATTGAAAACGAAGCTTGATTTTGGTCACGAATTAATAATCGCTGCAATACCCGCTCAAGGTAATAGACAGTGTTTACACCTGCCAGCAGACAAGTTCCGCCGACATCTCTTTGATGCTTAAGTAAGATGCTTAGCCCTTTTGGCATAAAGACCTTCGGGAGATAAAAGAGAAAACGGCTCATTGCTTCAAAAATGATAGGGTTCACTCCGGCACTCTCAGCAAATCGATAAATGTGCTCCAAACCGTGCTCAAAGAGATATTCTTCCGGTTTTGCCACATCCCAAGTCGAATCAGAAAAAAACCACCCTCGTAGGAGTTTGGTTCGGTAGTCATTACTATTGACTTTATAGCCGTCCTTGCACATCCCTTTTGCTATACTCTGAATAGAATCGGAGAGTTCATTCCAGAGTCGCCAATATTTTTCCAGCATTTTTTGTTTGTCAGACGTAGCGAGTAAGCAAACCAACAGCCAATGAATAAAATCGGGGGCGGAATTGCTTTTCTTCTTGAGGAGATCAACGAAGACTTGCGCGTCAGTATCGCTTATGGTCAGAAGGTAATCAGCCAACCTTTTTGTAAACTCAATTTCAAGGTTGTCAGGTAGCTCAATACGTTCATCCGAAGAATACCGATAATTACGCTCCGATTCTTCAGCTTCTGACAGCATGGAAATCATTTGTAGAAAGAGAGAAACGTGTTCAGGGCTGGTTGAGCCATCCGGAATCATTAAGAGAGGTGGGAGTAAATACCAAGGGCTGAGTGTTTTCCAAGATAAGGTACTTGCTGTATATGGGGTCCCATTCATCACATTTTGAATAAAGATGTCTTGCCAGTTTTCTGGTAATTGGTCTATTATCTCTGACTCATAGTGTTCAGGTTCTTGTCGATAATTTTTATAATGCTGCGTATCGATCTCTATCTGTTTCAACCTTGCATATTCAAGAGCAGAGTTAAGAAAAGCTTGAGCAATTTCTGGTGCTACTTGCCAGAGATGCTCTCGAATGCCAGCAGCGACTGAACAGCGAACAGAGCCATTAGCATGGGTCATGGCTGTTGCAATCAGCCCTAAGAATTCCGGACAATAACCCTCTTCTGCATAGTCTATAAGCTTGGGGAGAACATTCCCGGCTGCGATGCTTCCATCATATCCGGTATCATCAAAATTAACATGACTGTCAGATCTTGCATTAGCCAAAACAATATCTACAAGGATTGGTATACACCATTCCAAATTTTCTTCACCCAGTTCTGCAGCATGATCTCTGAGAAACACCGCACACGCCTTTACGATGCCTCCTGATTGCATTCGAGAGAGTTCATCGGTATTGCCTGCCTTGAGAATTTCCAGAAGTTCTTTCGTCTCTTTTAGTGCTTCCTGCCACTCTGAGAAATAATTCGTCTCGACTTGCTCCCTTTTAAAGGTTTTTTCGCTCCAAAGGAAGAGTCTTGTAAAACGATCGCGAAGAGTTTGTTCCTGCTGAAATTCTTGTTGTTTTTCCCTCAGGTCAGGTTCAAGGTCTTGCGGTACAAATAAAATTCGATTGTTTTCTAAATCTTCTTGAAGGTTGCAGTTTCTGAGGTCTATTCGATTAATCCGGTAACGCCATGCATCATCTCCTTTATCCTCGCATAACTTCGAAATGTTCGCTTTGAACCCATCCAGAATGGGGAAAATCTCAGTACGTAACTCTGTAAACTGCAATCGTGTCACAAGAGTCTCAAGGTGTTCTTGACGCCAAGGACGTTGATTTCCAGTTTTTCGTTCTTCAGCATATACTTTCCAAAACGGGTCGCCTGGGGTGTAGCCTGCGCCAAGTGCCCCTGCTTCTTGTACAGAGCGAATTAAATCCCATTCGTACAGTGCCGGAGTTCGCAGCAAGGGGAGGGCTGCTTTCCCTAGTTTTTCAGGGAAACCGGTAGCTATAGAGGCTAGCACGGCAATTGGCATTACGGAATTGCTATTTCTAAGCACGTAATCAAAAACCCATCCCAGGGTACTATCGTTATCCGAGGCTTCTGCCAGTAAGACTAACCAGTTTTCCAGCGCCATCAACGCCGACTGAAGCAAATATGGCAATACAGATGTCCCGCGGTATCCACACCATAATCGGTGAGAACAATACTGCGTAACGATGGTGCCATCATTTAGGCTGATTTCAACAGTTGACACACCTTGAGGGTAATGGGTTGGTAGAATCGACTCTTTGTCGTTGGCATCTAACCTCGAATGAGCATATCGTTCAGCGGTGCGGTTACAGAGTTCAAGAATGAAATTAAGGGCCAGTCGCGGATGGCAAACCAATAAGTGGCGAAATGGGCCTTTTACACCACTTGCTGGGAAAAAGTTCGCACCTTCACTGTGTTCATTTAGCCCAAAATATTCCGCAACTCCTGGATGATATCGATCTGAAATCTCGTCAGTTAGCCACGCATGCCATGCTATTTTGATCAGTATCTCAGGACAATACTTGCACAAAAATATGGATTCAAAACTGACCAACACCATGGGCAGTAGTTGGAATGTGTATCCGGGGGTCTCCCTCCTTGATCTAAATGTTGTATTGAAAATATCCCGGTCAAGGAGTGCCTGGAATTCAGGAGTTATTGTGGAGACAACCTTTATGATTACCCCAAGAAGTTTCTTTCTATTCTCTTCTCGCCTGTAATCGTCTTTAACAAATTCCAGCAAGTGAAGACTTAATAAGCCAACTTCACGAGTTGGTTTCGGAGGGGCATCATTAACATTTACCTTGGAAGCCCACTCATCAAGAACTGCGGTGAGATGAGGAATCAGATTTAGTGTAATTCTGTCAAGATTTTTACATAGGAAAAGGACAAGTGCTTCCCACCCATTTCCGTACGGCATCATCCATAGCCCTTCAGCTATTTCTGATGCGATATCATCACCTGCGAGTTGTTTGGCAAAAGAGGTGTCTGTTGCTTTACAGGAAATTCGCAGTATGAAGCAGAAACGTTTGAGTAGTTCACCCTCGTTTTCAAACAATTGGTCTCGGAGCCTGCACAAAAAGCTGTAAGGATTCTCGCCCAGCAAAACTGCGGTGATTGCCTCATCTCGCCAATACGGAATCTGGCTCCGAATCACATTATTTACGAACGCAACTACATCTTCTGATTCAGGTTCACAGCGTAATTTTTGGTGAAGCCACAATCGAAAGGCCCGAATAATTGCCGGCTGAAAACCGACAGAGTCGACAAAATCGTTAATGTCCAACCCATGACTATTGAATCGTGTCTCAATAAATTCGGCCAAAGCCCAGTCTTCCAAAATGTCGTGGGCAGGGCTCACCAAACCTTTTATTGAATCACGACTTACCAAATGATCTTCTTCAAGCTTTAGCAAGGCAGCGATATCAAAGGTGCATTCCGGAACGCCATACACCATTGCTCTTGCCCGATGGACAGCTATATCGATGAAAGTTTGTTTCCTTCTTGCTGGCAATCCATCCTTACGATAGTCTTCTTTTGCGATAACGTTACGCCATACAGTTGCGCGGAAGAAAGCTTCGCCATCGGTTACGGAAAACTGTGCCCCTGCCTCGACTGCACGGACAGCCAAATCTGCCATAAAGGGATTATGTAACAGCCTTCGTATATCTGGGTTTTTCCCAAGAGGCTGAATCTCTGGAAGCTTGTCTAGCAGGATTTCTACTTCATCTTCATTAAATTCCGGAACGTTCAACGAACTCCATTTCACTTTTTTGGGATTAAGGAAGCTGAACGTTATTTGTTGGAAAGCATACTCCCGCCCGCTCGCAATAACAGTCCAATTACCACTCTGACGAATGAAATTGAGCAGATCATCAAAAGCATTTCTGAATTCGAGTTCGAGTAATTTTTCTATAGATTCAATTAGCAGATACTTTTGGGGAATCAAGGCAAAATATGATGTCAACTCACGGAAGTTCCCATGTAGACCAATTGAGGTAAAGACATTATCAAGATGTGGTTTATTTAAATCCTCAGTTCTTAGACAAAAAACCGGATAACGGTTTCCCAGGTGTGTTGCAAACTCTCGAACAATGCCAGACTTTCCGTTCCCCCTAGGGCCTGTAATTAATATAAAGTCAGAAGAATAAGATTGATTTAATAATTCAAGAAAAAGATCATTCCGGTCAATATGCACACCTGAGATATGTGCTTGAATATTATCAAGTATTACCTTGCCATGTTCAATAAGCTTTACGACGTCACGCTTGATTATTTTGCCTGCAGTATCTGAAAGGTTCTCTAGGACATTTTGTGGGATTGTAGAGAGGGAAAGTGTGCCCGCATTTTGATTTGCACTTTGAACAGCTAATACTATTTTTGCCCAACAGCCCTCAACATCAGCATTATTGATGCTTTGACTTAATAGTGAATTTAGTAATGACAGCAAACTTCCAGAATCAGAGTCCAAATCATAACCAATCAGATAGAAACTCTTAAGAAATCTCCATAATATTTCATCGGTAACATCAGTTCCACCATTAGTAGCTTTTAGTTGTGACCTGAAGGCTTTTAACTTGTTTTGTTTGGTTTGGCTGCCAAACTTAGGCGTATTAACTTTCGTGATAAACTCTTGAGCCGTCTTACAATGGCGTGCCCACTCCAATAGCGGGCGAACATGATTTATGTCCATCGAGCTTAAAGGGCCAGTAATTAATGCAAGAGCATCGAGTCCTTCTGTGAATACATCAGGAGTGTTGAAATCATGCCAAGCAGCTACTATAACATCGGAGAACACAGAATCATTTTCGGTAATACTCACTTCATGCTTTATCTGTGCAAGTAGTTTCGCCTCAATCTTAGTCTCGGGTTGTTCTACAAAAACAATAAAGTCGTCAGTGCCAAAACCGGCATACTTCCCTTGTAGCTTTATTTTTTGAATCGGCCACGCGGGTAAACAGGGGACAACGCTACCAGTGAGCATCAACACAGTGTATGCTGATTGCACGCGCGTTTCAAAGTTAACGCCACCGCCACCCAATGAAAAAGGATTGCTTTGGTTTGTCACAGTAACTGAAACATCAGGCATAACGGTTAAACCTCATAATATGCTGAGCTGACCAACACACTGACATTGCTAAATTCCTGGCCGACCCCTCGAAAATATGCCACCGCCATTAACTTCGCCACCTGCGACAATTGACACTATAAGTCGCAGCGTCTTACTACTTTTTTTTCCCCACTGCTTGCCTTTGCCCCAACGCGCTCCCTGCCGCCGTCTTGGAAGTTGAGCTCGTCCTTCCATCTCGTAAAACAGCCGAGGCCGCACTTGCCGCCTTGGGGGAGGTAACCCGCTGTGGAGCCCCCGTCTGTGAGAGTGCACTCCCTGCCGCTGTCTTCGATTTTGGTGAAGTGTTCGAACTCGTCAACGTTTTAGATGCGCTTGAAGCAGCTTTAGCACCTGTAACTTTCGATTTTGTCATAATGCACCTCCTATGACTGTTGATTTGTTAGCCTTCGCGCAAGAAAACCAATTGTCCATTTGACTCGTCATTTTTTTTGTCAAGCTTCCGAATCAGTTCGTCTGTAACCGTACCATCAAGGTAACCGATCAAATCTGCCTTGGATATGCAAAGCTCTGAAGCTAATTCATTCAACGAAGTCTTATCACAAAGAAGTTCCAAGGCTTGATTAAATAACGTCGGATACTCTTTTGCCCACTCCTCTCCTTCATTTTTCCGCTGGCCCCTTTGAGTTATGTCTATAAAAGCTCGTCGTACTGAGTGCTGAGATAAAACTCCTAAATTGTAGGCTCTATAAACAAGGGCTTGAATTGACACTTTCCACCTGAACTTTAATTTCGCAAAAGCATCATAATCCCATCGTCTGGGACATTCCAGAATAAATCCTTCTCTTGGCGCCAGAAAGGCCCCGGCAAACCGGTCTGCTTCATTTTCGGTAATCGAGCTTCCAGGTGCGTGCTCCTCATGCAGTATTAAATGACCGAGTTCATGCGCGGCATCAAACCTTGCCCTGCTGGCAGTTCCCCCGTAAGCAAGCATGATCCAGGGGCGGCTCCCATCCCATACGGAGAACGCATCCACCTCCTCGCAACTGTCTAAAATAGGGGTAACAATAATGCCCTTGCTTTCAAGCAATCTGGTTATGTTAGGGATCGGCCCGAAACCCATCCCCCAGAACTTTCTCAGTTCCATCGCGGCAATTTCGATATCGTCCAAAGCTTTAGGCTGAAAATGGAACCCAGAGATTTTCTCCTCGGGAAACACTACTCCTTTTGACTGAACGAGATCGGTTAATTCAATAAAAAAATCACCTATACGAACGCTCTGCTTTCGTTTGATCTGGCTCACCGCTCTTTTTAAGCGGAAATGGCAGTGACCAAAGTTGATATACTTACTTCTTTCCTTTTTCGCAAAAAAATTGGGAGGAACAGAAAGTGCAAAGGAGATACGAGTTAATGTCTCCGTATCGGGCCTAATTACACCTTTTTCAATCTGAGAGATGGCACTGGGAGTTTTATCAACCTTCATGGCCAATTCCTTCTTGGAAAGGCCCTTCATCTCCCTCGCGTATGTAATTCTTTCAGGATCGATGAGAATGCTCATTTGAGGGGTCCTTTCTATTGCTCTTACGTTGCCGGCTGAGCGATCTCTTCCGTCTTTGGCCTAAACCCGAGGACTGGTATCGCTTCTTCCTCTTCCCCGATAAAGATATACTCGACCTCCGCGGGTTCTGCTGATGACACGTTGTACAGAGACACCTTTTCGGACCAAAAGTACTGGTCTAAGGAAGAGTCTTTTTCCAGCTTGCCCAGAAAAACCTCATTCAGCCCATTTATCGGTGTTGCTGATATTCCAAGAATGATATTTTCTAGAGAATGCTTTCTCTCCTGGGGGAAAAGGGGCAACTGAGCTTCATCCGCCAACCCTTTTACTGCCTTGCCAGATGTTGGTAAGAGACCGGCCCCTCCGACACGGTGATGATGGATAGTTGCATTCCCAATATGAAAGTAGTAATCATTTCCCTTGACAGGAAGGGTTACAGGGTTGCCTTCATTTTCCGCTATTGTACGGATTCTATTCCAGGTGTTCCTCCAAAGCTGGGTTCCAAAAGTCCAATTATCGTTGTAGGAATCGGCATAGAAAGATTGCACGCATGCCTGAACTGAATCCTTAACGTGAGGGAGAATGTATTGAGAGAGGTAAGGGGCGAGGTCTTTGAGTGACGAGATCTGAATCGTTTCCATTGACGAATTCCTCCTTAGAACAGCTTTGGACAATTATATGAAGGAAGATCACATAAATCAACAAAAAAATTAAGCACTCGTGAAATTTACGAAGAAAAATAAAGTTGACAGATACGAGGTGTTGGTTGGAGAATTGACAGTAGGTACAAATATTATTTCTGGAAAAGATTTTGAATATAGAAAAGCCTCCTTTATGGGGAGGCTTTTGGTGGAGTTGTGAAAACGGGGAAATTGTCGATTTGGTCGTTCTACTTAGACTGCCAGTCTTCGCGTCGCTTTAGATCGCCTACGGTCAGCTAATACTGCCAAGGCCGATGGTCATTGACCACCGCGAGAAGTCACCTTCCCGATTCGCCCCCAGATTTCACAGCGTGGGACTGTTCGCCGCTGCTACCCTTTGCAATTAGTGCAGGTTTGGATAGAACCTAGACAGATTTTCAATTTTGACGGCTCTGCTGGGCCAATCCGTGTGTCTCAATGAGACTGAGCGTCACGGTACGCTTTATAAGTCGCAAAATATCAAAAAGGTCAGAACTCGTCAATTAATTTGAGTTCCATCTCTTTCAATTCCATTTTATAGATCTTATCCTCAAGCCTTCGGATCTTGTCTTTCGCATTTTTCAATTCTTTTGCCATTGTTTCTGTACGACGATGCTTTCCCGTCCACTGCTCTTTCTGTTTTTCAAACTCTTCTCGTTTTTCTTGATCTTGAAGCTGAGTTTTTTTCAAATACTCCATTCTGGCGACGACATCTTGTTCACGCTTGGAGATCTTTGCCATCTCGCAACGTGCCATATCACTTAGTAATTGCGCTTCTTCCGATAATCTTTCTGCCTCTTCCAATGCCTCTTTTGATGCACTATCAATCGCGAGTATCCTCCGAGACTGATCTCCTGAAAAAAACCCGGCAACAATGCCAAGTATGATACCAGCCAACATGTAGGGCCATGCCGCAGGCACACCTGACCATCCCAAATCTAATCTATCAATTACTCTATAGCCATCAAATTTAGAATTTGTTTCAGATATCAATATTAATCCAGTATCAGGTATTGGTTCACCCATTTTTGAGAAATGGACAATGGCCAGGTCAGGCAATACCCACCAGTTAAGCCAGGAAAACAAGATAATAACAAGAACAACAATAATAATTCGCAAAAATTTCATCGTAAGTATACCTCTGTTGTGTCCTTGTCGAAGTGGCCCACTTCCTGTGCAACGATCCTTTTTGCCTCCTCGTAATTGATACCCCGCAGCTGCAACTCATCCATCCGCTCTTGGGCGAAGCTGTGTCGCAGTCCGTGCGCACCGCTTGAAAAGCCCAGATCCCTTTGGCTCGCTGTCGAAAAGCTCTGACTCCACGCCCGGCCTCCGCCGATGTCGTAGTGCTGGATGTAGTTAACTCCTCGGTCGGTTACCTCTCGCGGCTCATCCAGCCGTATCGCCTCCAGTTGCTGCGCCAGTTCCTTCGACAGAAGAACTTCCCGCACAAGGCCACCTTTCCCCGCCACCGTGTACCTCTCACCCTCCCGGCCGGTGAAGCGATCCGTGCTCCACTCCCGGTGCGTAGATGGTGGGCACTCGTCCGCCGGGCGGATCGTCAGGAGCTCGTGCGCTCTTAGTCCAGCGTTGTGGGCGATTCGCGTGGCCAGACTGTTCCGTTCCGACTGGGCGGAGGCAATCCGTTCCACTTGAGCGCTGGTGTAGCTCCGGGTGGAAAGGTAGGTCTCCCTCTCGCTCTTAACGACTTCGAGCCGTACCCCTAAATGCATCTGAATCGCCTGGCGGTCGAGGTCAAGGGTCTTTTGGCAGACCATTGCGGCCCGGTCAACAAGGTACTGTTGGGCATTCTCGACTGTCAGCGTGCGGAGATCGCCAAGCTTGTGCTGGTGGATATATTTGGCAACCCCCTTGAGGGACTGCTCATAATTCCTTGCCGTACCAACGCTATGAATCCTGCCGTCATCCCGATGGTCGTGTCGCCCTTTACCCAAGGCAACTTTCTGAGATATGGCATGCTTTGACTGAGATTTTGGTGAGCGGAAACTTGGCATCAATTCTCCCTTTTGTTTTCGTCCTCTGGCAGTTGTTGTCGTGGTTCCTCATCGATCGCCTGTGACTCATACAGTTCCGGCAACCGTTTGAGGAACCGGTCAATGCTACTTCGGTTGACCTTGCAACGGTGCTGGACCCGCAGCCACTCGGCTAAGTCGGCGCATGATGCGCCTGCCCGTTTCATCGCGACCAACTCGGCACGGTACTTGTCGAGCCGACTTTTGCGGAAGAGCTTACGCCTCGCTTCAGCGCGGCGGGCACGGATGCGATCTACCTCCGCACGCGCATCGAATGTCTCATTTCTCTCGTTCATACTTCTGTCCTCCCAAAATTGACGCGTTGATTCTCGCAAACCTTTGCCAGTGTTGTCCCCGCGCTGTGTCTGGTTTGCCTGACACAGCGCGGGGACTGAGGGGGCCGCATATACACCGGCAAAATTTACACATCCCGAACAGCCGCAAACGCTACCATCTTTAATTACAATGCCCCCTCAGTTTCCGCTCCGCGCGTCAGCGCGGATGATCCAGGCACGCTGGAGATGCATGCGTTTCGCATGCGTCGCATTCGGTACCTGTCGATACAATCCGCCATCATGTTTCATGATGGCGGCGCGCTATTGTTGCAGCCCTAGGACTGAACTAGTAAACCCGCTCCTTCATGGAGGCAGCTCCAACAGAACGTCTTTGGCTGTCGATCCCAGGCAATCATCCGTAACAGAGTCACATGCCGCGTAGGTTACGGGGTTACATGTGACGGTTTGCGCAACTGTTTGCGTGTCGAGCATCGGACATGAAAGATGATCCGTCACAGAAAAGTCCGCATGGCTACTGTCTTGTGACGGTGTTACGCTGATTTCGAGGGGTGGGGAGAGGTAACGGGAAAAAGCCTCTTTGAATTGAGCGAGGGTGTAACCTTTGGCTGTCTCTATCCCGATTCGAATGGTATGGGAAAGGATGCCGTATTCCCTGAGACGCTTTGCCACCTGTCGAGGAGTTATCGCATTCCCTCGGTTGAAGCTTGCCCAAGGCTTTTCCTCGTCGGCGCACAGGAGACGAATTAAGTCGGCCGAGGTTATCCGGTCACGGTCATCACCGAAGATTTCGCGGATGTCGTAAAGGAGTTCAGTGCCGGCCGTCTGCGCCATGCTCTCATTGTGGGACAGTTTCAGCGCCGCTGCGGTGCCGAGCTGCAGCCATTCGTTGCCGGCTGCCATGGCTATGGCTAGGAGTGGCTCCCAGTTGTCCTGTGCCCGATCGTTCAGACTTTGTGGCAGTGGTGGCTGGGCCTGCTTCACCTGGTCCCGGTTATCCTCGGCAAAACGCGCCAGCTTGGACCGCAAGTCATCAAACAGCCTCGCTTCAGCATGGCGGATACGGTCAACCTCTTCGTGAGGCAACTTGCGCCGCAATTGCAGAATGACGGCCCTGTCCATCAGTGTGTCGGCAACACGGCCGATTCCGGCAAGAGCCTTGGCACCCCAAGTCCTGAATTTCGTCGGGGTGAAATTGTCGCCCGCAGTACGGATGACATAGGCGCTTTCCCTGGTATGACCGCTGTTTATGATGCCACGCAACTCTTCGTTATCTCGCAAGAAAGCGTCGGCCTCATCGATTAGCAGGGTGGGACACCAGGCGTCGATGGTGCGGTAGAGGGCTGCCGGGGAAATGCTGCTGGTGGTTATGGAACGGGCAGCCAACCGCCCTAGGAGAAACAGGAGTTGCGACTTACCACACCGCATTTCGGGGGCCGTAATGATCGCCAATGGTGCAATCTGCACTACGTCGATAAACCAGGTCATGGCGGCCCACAGGACGGCGGTATAGACAGTCTCGCGTTCGCAGACGATGAACCGTTGTATCGTGGCTGCAATTTCAGTCAGCAATTGCGCCGCATCTACTTCATCCGGCCATGGCTCAACCTCGGCAAAGGGAAGGTCATCGGCAACTGGACCCTTGCGGGCATTCATGACGGCAGAATCTAGGGTTGTGGGCCGCACACCGAGCGCCTTTGCCTCGAGCCTGCGTACTTGGTCGTATTGCAGGGGGGTGAGTTTTGACAATCTTTCAATTACGGCTTCAAGGGGGTAATCGGGGACTCTGCTCTCGAAAGGTGACGCCTGTGTGGGCGGAGTTGCTGCCGCAATACACTCCCTGACCGCCTCAGGCCCTGCATGCCGTGCTAGGTCATTGAAGTCGGTGTCCTTTTCTGTCCTGGTCACTGGAAAACTGGGAACGGCAAGCAGGCCGGAAACGGCCAGCGCCGCTTCGGCAGCTTTTGTCAGACCAGGGTTTCCCAGTGTGGCATGGTCATCATCGGCGCATACAATCAAGATCGTTTCTGGATACTTTTCCCGTAAGGCCTCTGCCGCCGGTTTCAGGTTGCCAGCCGTGAAGGAGCAGGCCACAGCATAACCGGTGACCTCATGGAGCGTGGCGCCGGTGGCGTAGCCTTCAGCTATCAGGATCCGGTCGTTCACTTGGCCTATGACGTGGTAACAGCCAGTTACGGCTGTGCCGGTCTTGAATCTCTTGCCTCCATCCGGCAGGATGAATTGCAGGCCGTGCATGGTCCCGGCGGTGTCCCGGATGGGGACAAGAAGCGCTTCCCGCAGTTGCCGGATGCCATGGGGCTTGATCGCCTTTGCAACAAGGTAGGGATGCTTTTCATCAGCGTCCCGGCCTTTCTTCCAGAGATACGCCGATTTCTCCTGGCATTGCTTCCGGATCTCCAACTCCAGCTTGGCGGCCTCTTCCTTTGCCTGTTTCACCCGGACCAGGAAGGCGGCCTGCTCTTCCGGATTTCTGCCGGAAGCGGCCTGCCATGTTCCCGTGATGCCGGAGCGCCAACAGCCGAACGCACCGCCTGTGCCGTCATCGAACAGTTTGCACCAGCCAGCCTTGTCGTTCTTTCGCTCACTGGTGGCAAACCTGACAATTTTGCTCGGCACGACGTCTGAATGACGAGGTCCTCCACCAGTTGCTTTCTGGATTAATTCGAGAAAACTCTCAATACTCACAATCGCCCCCTATACCATCTCTTTTACGAGTGCCATGATGTCGGATACTCGCCAAGCTGAAATTCTTGGTCCAATTTTAATTGGGCGAGGAAATCGACCAGATTTGACCCCTGCCCACCACGAACTCTTCGAAATCGGTATGATGGGATGAATCGGGGGTACAGCCTTGCGGTCACCGACTATATCCTTCAGCCGCAGCAGACCTTCGCCTTTAAGCCTATCAATATTCATATAAACCTCCGTAATAATGAACTTTTTTAACCATGCCTTTCTCCTTTTGTCGAATTTTTTGCGAAAGGGTAAATTCCGCGGTTTGTCTCAAAATTCGGATTTTTTCCGGCCCTTAATTTTTTCTCCAAATACAAAATATTTTTGGTTCATCAAAATTTTTGGTTCTTACTTATTTAATGCGAAACAGGTCAGACACTTTTTGCAAAAAAACAAAAATATTTTTTGACTCATCAAAAATTATCAGTTCCTGCTTAGTTAATGCGAAACAGGTCAGACATCTTTAGGTAACAAACTGGCAAATCTTGACTCGTGCAAGACTTCTGAATTGAGAGAGATTGAGGGTGTTTTAAGACTTTTTTGAGAATTTCAGCTTCGGATAAATCGTGAGGTACCAAAACATAGCAAAGCGTGTGTGAATGGGATGACTCGTGGGAAAAGGGAAAGCAGGAAATTCGGGCTGGCATGATCAAGCGTGGCGGTATCATATCATTGGCAACGTTGACACCGGACCCTTTTCCAGAATTCTAGAAGTAAGTTGTTCGTAGTTCTGTAGGGCGTCGTCAACTCGAACACTGAAGTTCCCGGTATGAATGAACGAATGATTCCGAACCAGTTACCAAACTGGATTGACTCGATCAGGTAGACTTCGCCGACGAGTACGAGTAGTTTGAAGGAAGTCTTGATTAGCACCTCAATCAGATCTGCGTTGCTCACGGTGCTGCACTCTTCAATGATGAGGAGGTCGTACTCCGGATCGGTGGCTCTCCGGTAAAATTTAGCCCCCAGGTTGAGCAATAGGGTCCAATTGACAACAGATGGCCACAAGATTTCCTTAGAGGCGATAGAGACTTCATTTGGTGGGGAAGTCGATTATGCGATGCTTATAAAGCTGTACGCTAACAATGGTGGGAGTGAAGACATGGCTGCTCGGAATTATAGTCCAGCGGAATGCACAGAAATCAAGGTTGCTCCTGTAAGTGGGAAGCCTGATCTGGAGCATGTTTCAACAAGTTATGTTGAGCGGCAAAACCTCACCATTAGCTTGAGCATGAGGCGCTTTACTCGGCTTACGAATGCTTTTTCAAAGAAGATGGGAAATCTTGATGCGGCGGTTGCACTTCATTTCATGTACTATAAATTTGGTAGGATTCATAAGACGTTGAGAGTTACACCGGCGATGGAAGCGGGTATTGCGGGCCATGTGTGGACGCTTGAGGAAATTGCAAATTTACTTAACTGACAGCTATGGAATAGAATAACCATCTAATGGTTGAATGGGATAAAAGTAACCCTTAATACAATTGGGGTTAACAACGCATAACTGAATGTGATTTTTTTTGCGGAAACCAGCCTTTTTGTAGAGTGTTTTTCCTTCTGGAAACATGCCCCTAACTGTGTCGTGTGGTTTTTCATCAAATTCTGTCGCAAACATATGGAAGGCATTGATAACAGCGCAGTCTAAAAAACGTGCATCTTTCGTATTCTGAGGTAATGGAATTTCCGCTTTATCAAAAAGTTGTTTTAAGTGTTTGTATGTACCATCAATTAACTGGATCGATTTACCGTTTAAAAGATTAAGGCATCTCCCCAAATCAATTACTGCGCCTATAACTGTGGGATCTTTAATTGGTTTTTTACCCTTTGACATTTTATTAGGATTGTCTCTTAAATAACAAGCCCACTCAAATGCCCGATGCGGATCCTGTTCCCAAAAATAAATTCCATGACCTAACCAATCCCAAGGATTCTTACTGGCAATAAGTTGCGGCTCTTGGCGAGAAACTACCGAATCGGCTATTGATTTATCGCAACCATGAAAACCTAAAACAAAGTGGGGATGAGATGAATACATTTATTTGACGCGATAATTTTTGGTTAATTCACCCTTTGTTGTGCAATAACCGTTTTTCAACAACAATTTACGGGCTTCAGCTTTAGATATTGTAGCTTTTTCGGTGACTACCTTGGCTTTCTCTAAATATTCCTTTATTTGCGCTTGCGTCACAGTTATCCCCCCCTTCCGTAACGTTTGTGACTTTGCTGTATCCGTTATAGTTTGTCAATATTTTTAATGTTAAGGTTATTTTATAACATGTCAACATGCAGCAATTAATATGCCAAACATTCAAAACCGATTTTCAAACTGACCTACTACCGACTAAAGTCAACGTCTAATGCCTCATATTATTTCACTTTATTGAAAGGTAAAGCTGTGAGTAATAGCTATTAACAGGAAAACCAACGCCTGAGAGGATCGCAAAACTATCATTCAAAGATTTGACGAACCGACGAATCGATGGGTCAGCCAACCGAAAACACCGACAAAGACTATCCACGCCGCGGAATGCAATTTGTAGCCAGCTCGAAACGATAGTATCAATATCCCCGCCGACCCAAACATAACGACAATAAATGCCGACATCCTTTCGATTCCGGCTTTCCTGGCAAGCAAGTCGCGGATCATCATGGCCCCTGCAAACAAACCCAATGTTCCGGCAAACACGATAATTATCGTCATTCCATCCATTCATTTCCCCTGTTCAAAGATCACACGGCAAGCCACACTGTCTCCCACTAGAACCTGAAGTACGCCAAAGATTTTGTGGATTATGGCGTTCAAGATACTGATGTGTGTCAATTGTTCATAGTCAATTGAGAAGATGGAAGGTAGCCTTGGCCTTTCTACCGCAAAGCGGACAGTAGGGTTCAAGCAGGGTGAAGATCCTGTTTCGAATCTTGACCTCCACGAAGGTAAGACGTGCTTCAAGGAGGTCGATATCCGCTCCACAACAGAATGGACGCTCCTGGCGGATAATTTTTCCCTTAAAAACCTCGTCTCCATGGATTGCCAGCAGCAGTTTCTTTTCAGCGAGATTCTGCTCGTCACGTGTCATCTACTGTCCTTCCCTCGACCCGACGTACTTTAATCGTGTTTGTGCCAGATATTACAAGAGTATGACTGAAAACAGGGATCAAATATAATATCGTCGTGCCCTCCGATGACGTGAGGCCTGTTTATTCTGACCCACGCTTCCTTGCGAGCAGTTCTTATATTCATCATATTTTTGCGGCTGAGAATTTTTACTTCACTATTCCAGGCAAGATAATGCCTCAGACACAGACTCAAAAGGAGTATGCCAGAAAATAATCCAAAACCCCAGAATTGGGCTAATAAACCAATAAGAAACGAAACGGCAATACTCAATCCCGTCAGAAGCAGATGTCTTCCACTTCGGTAGAAAGAGACTTTTTTCTTTTACCCATTGGAACTTTGGAAGTCCATTTATCTTCTTTCATATTCCCTCCAAAACTACCTCACATTGAGTTCGTTCTTCTAATCGTCAAAATTACAAGCCATTGAAATATCATTGTTTTTATCATCAAGAGGTACCAAGTTAGCTCATCGGTAATTATTGCGGAAATGTCCTTATTAATAGGGACGAGTTGCTCAAAGTAAAAGGAGGTTGGGACTATCTTTCAGTTAGAAGGGTGGTTGGGGTTAACTTATAGCTTTCATGAAAAAGAAAAACAAAAGACAGTTTCCTCTTCCAGATAAGGATCTTTATTTATCATAATCGTACATTCTTAGCACGAACAATTGAGTTGCATAGCTTGTATCAATTGTACAATCACCCAAATACTGGTGCCCATCCCAGCCTACAATGAGAGCGGTTTTCATCCCTCTCAACCCAAGGCAGTGCGCAACAAATAGCCTTTTATGTGCGTTTCCGCCGAGACCCTTGAGAAAAAAAAGCGGACTAAACACAACACCAAGGCAATAAAGTGCTACGACTATATCTTGATTGTAGAGGAAATACGCTAGAGCAGCCAAAAACCCAAATATCCCTGGCAAGGCAGACAGCCAGAAAAGGGAGTAGAAAAATGCCCGAAATTTTACGCTAAAACTCATTCTTCGTATGATCTTATCTGCTTCAAACTCATTCGCTGGAATGTGTAATTTCTGGCCGACGCCACATCTGTAATTTTCAGCCTGTTTATTAGGAGTCCATCTGTCGTTTTTCACATATCCTCCACTATTACAACAATATAACTGAATATCCTTATCGGCATGTTTGCAATATTTTGCAAAGGTAAAAGATCTCTCTGTCGAAAACTTACATTTCAGTCACTCTATTCTGTCCGGTGTCGCATAGGTATCACTTTTGCCCCCATCTTCAATTCATCCAAGTAATCAGCCCATTGCTGCATCATTTTCCGCCGTTCAGCAAGGTGAGCCGTCCGATTATAGGCACGGCCATTCGGATCCTTTACCGCATGGGCAAGTTGATGCTCGATAAAGTCAATTCTTACCTGCAGTACCTCATCAAGGATCGTCCTTGCCATCGCGCGGAAGCCGTGACCGGTCATTGTCTCCTTGTCATATCCCAGATATCGCAGGGCGGCATTTATTCCGTTCTCGCTCATCGGCTTTGAGGCGCGTCCGGGGAAGAGATAAGTCCCGCTCCCCGTAACCGGCTGAAGCTCACGAAGAATTTCGACCGCTTGCCGGGAAAGGGGTACAAGGTGGGCCTTTTCCATTTTCATCTTTTCCGCCGGTATATTCCATTCGGCATTCTCAAGGTCAACTTCAACCCATTCCGCTTTCCGTAGTTCTCCGGTGCGGACAAAGACCAGGGGGGCAAGCCGAAGAGCCTG
>JAQUHM010000260.1 GCA_028683595.1 Geobacteraceae bacterium
GATCCCGGAAAGACTCATTCTGCCCCGGGCAAGGTAGTAGAGGCCGATCAGGGTAATGGGAAAGAAATTGATCGCATGGATAACAAGAGCGACACTGACGGCCTTTTCTCCACTGATGCCGAAGGCCGTGAGTGCCTTGAAGCACGCGTAATGATAGGTACCGATATATCCGGGCGATGCAGGCACCAGGACCGCGATGACAAGGAGAACCATGATGAACAGGGATGCTGTCAGGGGCAGGTCAATACCAAAAGATTGCAGCGCAAGATCGATGGGCCAGATGGCAAAAGCCCAGATGGCCACAGAGGAAGCAATTAGCCCCAGGAAAATTGACGGCCGCGACGAAAGACGTATTCCCTTGATGAACGAGCCGAGCAGCGGAATCACCTTTGCCGCGAGACGAGGTGAAAAAGGCTTCAACAGCAAGGCCGCGAAATGAAGGGTTGCGACTGTCTTCTTCTTCAGCAGAACCAGAAAAGCAACAATCGCCAGGTAGGCGGCGACAGTCACATAGCCCCCCGTCATGAGGGCAGTGCGTATTTCCGCATCATCCCCGGGAAGATGGAGGGTAAACAGGGTCGCCAGCAAGATAAAAAGGACGGAAAATCCGTCGAAAAGCCGGTCCAGGACAAGGGAAGCAAAAACAGTTCCCTTATCGATTCCCTCCTTTTCGCCAAGCACATACACTCTCACCAGTTCACCAATCCGGGCAGGAAGAAGGTTATTGGCCATATAACCGATGGAGGTTGCAGAAAAAAGATTTACCATGGAGGTCTGCTTATCCTCCATAAGGAGCAGTTTCCATCGGTAGGCCCGCACATAGTAGCTGAGCAGGGTCGCTGCCACTGCCGGCACCAGAAAGCGCGAATCCATGGTACGCAAGGCTGCCATGAGCTTTGTCCCGTCAATGGAACGGAAAACAAGAAACAGAAAGAAGGCGCTTATGCCGATCCCCAACCAGAACACGATCCGGTGTTTATTGTTGCTTTTCAGCTGTACCTCGCCAGACATAGAGCTATTCATGGTGTCGGATCAAGGATACATTCGCAAGTATTTCCCGACAGCGGGAAACATCATTCCGAATGGCCTCTTGCAGGGAAAAAACGTCGGGGAATTCACGCTCATCACGTACCCGTTCGACAAAATAGATCCGCAGACTGCTGCCGTAAAGGTCAGCATCGAAATCAAGAAGATGGGCCTCCACTGTTACGCTCGAACCATAGAAGGTCGGATTATTGCCGATATTGCAGGCACCGTTGCAAACCCAGCCATCCCCCTCGACCTTGACAGCATAGACACCAGGCTTCGGCAACAAATCCTCTTCAACTTTAACATTCGCAGTGGGGAAACCAAGCTGCTTGCCACGGTGGAAACCATGGACAACCTCTCCACCAACGGAAAAGTAGCGGCCAAGAAGCGGCACGACTCCCCGGACATCACCGGTCGAAATCAACTCACGCACCATGCTGCTGCTGAAGCCGGTCTCATCGTTGCCGACCTGATCCAAAACTTCTACGGAGAATCCGATCTCTTCTCCCAATTTGCGCAAAAGGTTGACATCTCCCCCGCGGTTTCGTCCGAAAACATAGTCAAAACCAATCACAAGACTCTTCATGCCGATACTCCCGACCAAGATATCCCGCACGAACTTTTCAGCGGGGATGGCAGCAAATGCCCGGGAAAAAGGCACAATCACCAGCACATCAATCCCCGACTCCGCAATGAGCCGCTCTTTTTCTGCGTAAGTAGTGATAAGCCGGAAATCCCGCTCGGCAGCCAGAACTTTCAGCGGGTGAGGGGTAAAGGTGACAACAACCGATACTCCACCCAGTTCCGCGGCAACCTGACTGATCTTTTTGAAAATCGCACGGTGGCCAAGATGAACACCATCGAAGTTGCCGACTGTTACAACTGCATGGGGAAACGGCGCTGGTATCTCCTCAATAGTGCGGTAAATTAGCATATTACGCTTGTGCGGTCTTATCGACCGCCCTCTTTTTTCCAAATATTCTCGCCACCCAGATACTCACCTCATACATCAGATACATTGGAACCATAATGACAAACATGGTGAGCATATCGGCATGAAAGGCAGCGATTATCGCGCTTGCAAGTACGGCATACTTCCTGTTTCGCGCCAGGAAACTCCCCGTAACCAGACCAAATCGGGACAGGAGAAGCACCAGGATAGGGAGTTCGAAGATCAGCCCAAAGATGAGAATCAGCCGAAGGCAGAAATTTACAAATGCGCTCAGATTAAACCAGCTTCTAAGACCTGCGGACTCGTAGGAGAGGGAGAAATTGATAATTACCGGCCAGATAATTGTGAGGAAAAAAAACGCTCCGACACAAAAACTGAGCGTTGCCGTAGTAATAAAAGGTACAAGCAGGCGCCTTTCACGCCTGGTGAGCCCCGGTGCCACAAAAAGCCATACCTGATAGAAAATAATGGGAAGAGATAAAATCAGACCCGCGATAATGGAAATCTTGCACTGGATAAAAAAGGGCTCCAGTGGGGCACTGTAATTGAGCCGGTTGTCGGTACTTTTATCCACGGTCTCCTTTCCCAGGTCATAGTGGGCATAGACACCAGGATAACGATCCTTGACGATCCGGTACACCTCTTTCTTCACTTCTGTCAAGTAGGTACGTCCGGTTAACGGTTTCTCGATAAAAGCGAGTATGTCGTCGGCAACATTCCAGGCGACCCCCATACCGATTACAATCGCAATAATAACTACAATCAGCCTCTTGCGGAGTTCCACCAGATGCTCAACAAAAGACAGCATTTTCTCCTTAGTCATGGTAGCCCTCTACCCTCCATTTTCATACCCGAGCGAATTTCCAGCAGATGAGATCCTTTCGGAAACTACGGTTGAGAAACGAGCATTGATTCGATCCGGAAACTCCGGATATGAAACAAGCGGTTTCCAATTCGGCAACGAGGATTTTTTTGTCCTGGCAAAGAAATCGAGGGATTGTGCGGAGACGTACTACTGTACGTCGCACAAACAAGACCGCTGATTGACGCAGTCAGGGCGAAAAAAGACCGTTTCCGGATGGAAAATAGCATAGCAGTGCCTGACAAAGCAATCGGTTTCACCGTCTTTTCACGTTGCGCCGGGGCAATTTCCCCTTCTTTCCCTTCCCGCTGCGTTTTTCGGCCGACGCAGGCCTCGAACGCATTGCACCTTTCCCCAGTGTGGCTCCCGTGCCTGGTTTCTGACTCCCGGATTCAAGGGAAAACTCGATCCGCTTAGTACTCCTGTTGACGGCATCTACCCTGACACGCACACGGTCACCAATTCGATATGCAATACCACTCTTCTGCCCTTTAAGAGTATGCTGTTTTTCTATAAGTCGGTACAGATCATCGCCCAGGGAGGATACATGGACCAGACCTTCAACCACCAGATCGGGAAGCTCGACAAAAAAGCCGAAGGTGGTAACTCCGGTAATAAAAGCATCGAAAACATCTCCAACACGTTTCTCCATATACTGGAGTCGCTTCAGGTCGATGATCTCGCGCTCCGCTTCCATAGCCTTCCGTTCACGCTGGGAAGACTGTTCCGCAACCTCGGGCAGGTCAGCAGCAAGCTTCCCCCGCTGACTCTTCTGTATCCGGCCAGACAACTGGTCCTTGAGGATACGATGTACCACAAGGTCGGGGTAGCGTCGAATAGGAGAGGTGAAATGAAGATAGCGAGGTGAAGCAAGGCCAAAGTGACCCAGATTTTCGGCCGAATAGCGCGCCTGCTTCATGCAGCGAAGCAGCAGTTCGTTAACCATCCTCTCTTCCGGTCGTCCCTCGGCTTCCCCGAGCAACCGTTGGAACTCCCCGGGCGCCACCGAATCGCCCTTCAGCTTGAAGGATAGTCCCATCGGCTTGATAAACTCTCGAAAGTCCACCAGTTTTGCCGGATCAGGCGGCTCATGAACACGGAAGATGCAGGGGATGCCCTTCTCTTCGAGATAGGACGCAACAGCCTCGTTGGCAGCCAGCATGAACTCCTCGATAATCCGGTGGGCAAGATTCCGTTCGGCAATGCCGATGGACTCAGGCCGGCCTTGGAGATCGAGCACGATCTCCGGCTCGGGAAGGTCGAAATCAATACTCCCCCGCTGCCGCCGCTTTATTCCGAGTCTGCCGGCAAGCTCTTCCATGGTGCGCAAATCATTGAGCAGAACTGTATAGCGCTCTGTTATTGCCGGGTTCCCATCCACGAGAATTTCCTTAACCTCAGTGTAGGTGAGTCGTTCATCGCTGCGGATGACACTAGGGTAGAAGCGGGTTTCACGTGCTTCCCCCCCAAGATCAAAGAGCAGTTCCACTGTCAAGGCGAGGCGGTCTTCCCGGGGGTTCAGAGAACAGATTCCATTGGAAAGCTTTTCAGGTAGCATGGGGATGCAGCGGTCCGGAAAGTAAACCGACGTTCCGCGACTCAGTGCCTCTCTGTCGAGGAATGAATCCGGAGCGACATAGTGTGAAACATCGGCAATAGAGACCCAGAGCCGAATGCCGTCTTTCTTTTCTCTCCGCACAGATACCGCGTCATCGAAATCGCGGGCCGTCTCTCCGTCAATAGTTACCGTCAAGGCATTGCGAAGGTCGACACGCCCTTCCAGGTCAGTGTCCCCAACAGGTCGAAAAACGGAAGCTGCCTCAGCAAGGACTTCCGGAGGGAAAAGATCGGGAAGCCCGTATTTCCTCACAATAGTGAGAAATTCCACATCGGGATCGTCCCGGTTTCCGAGAATTTCGATAATTCGCCCGATTGCGCCACTCCGCCCCGAAGGGTAGGCAGTTATCTCTGCCACAACCATCTGACCGTTTCGAGCCTTGCGGCGGTCCGTAGGGGGGATTGCAATAGGACTGCTCAACCTTGGCTCATCGGGAATCACCAGACCGACTGCACCAGACAACTCGAAGCGCCCGACAATGGTTGTAAAGCCACGCTCAAGGGTTTCAATGACACGCCCCTCCAAACGACCGGGAGTGCTCCGCGACTGGATGCTCACAATCACCCGGTCGCCATGCATGTTGTCACGCAGGTAGCGTGCCGGGATAAAAACGTCGTCACCGCCCTCATCGGGTATGACAAAACCGTAGCCGTCCCGATGGGTTGAAAGCCTGCCGGTTACCGTTGCTCGCTTCATTAATACCCCCCCAATTTTCGTCAAACCATTTGCACTATCCGTGTCTGATGGTTCCAACATGCAAAATTGAATTAGAAACTAAAAAGCTGTCTCACGCCCGTTCACTTTGTTCACTAGAGGCCGCAGTGAGAAACGAGAACTTAACCCTGAATCTGGATTTTAGTTTTTCAAGCTTTTCTCTGCGTTCTCTGTGCCTGCACGCCGAAGCGCTACAGCGCCAAGGAGGGGCCTCGAGCGAAGCGGGCGAGAGAAACCGCTTTTCAGCTTTTCAGCTTTTCGGTGTCACTGTTTTTGCAACAAATATCATTGTTACTCATTTGACGGTTGCCGCAATCCTTACGATTGTATACAATTTATCCTTGCATGGAAAGAAGGCATATTGTACCCGAATGTAACGCCATAAGGAGAAATAGGTGCTCTACCGAAATATTCCCTTCATCATAGTAATCCTTTTGTTTTCAATTTCCGTTTCGAGAGCATCTCTTCAGATCGGAAGA
>JAQUHM010000261.1 GCA_028683595.1 Geobacteraceae bacterium
AGGAAGGGGAGGGGACGATGTCCTCGTCTAACATTATCAAGCCGAACTCTGCTAAAGAGCAGACGTTTGAAAAATTTACCTTCGAGACGATTCTTCACAATAATGCTGGGAAGCATCCTGAGTCTCAGTTGCCCGCTTTCGTCCCCTATCTGGATACCATTCCCGGTGGCTCCAGGCAGACCTCGGGGCAGGCAACGCACGAGGAGTCCGACCAGGACCATGCGGTGCATGAGCTGCGGGAACCTGAGTTGATGATCCCGACCGGAATCCCCGAAGACGTTCATGAACGGCAGGTTCAGGAATCCTATGAGAAGGGCTTCGAGGAAGGGAAACGACAGGCGGAGAGGGGTCTCACCAATGTGTTCAAGGCTCTGCGTGATGCTGTGGAGGATTTGGTTACGCTGAAGGAGCATGTCCTCAGGGCGAGCGAAGAAGACCTTCTGAAGCTTGCCGTGATGATTGCCAGAAAAGTCATCCATCAGGAAATTACTATCGACCGGTTGATTCTGGCCAAGGTTGTAACTGCGGCAGTAAGCAATGCGTCCGACCGGGACGAGCTTGTTATTCGCCTCAATCCCGAGGACCATCGACTGGTATCTGCGCATAAACATCTCTATCTGAACGGGTGCAGTGATGACAGGTTTGTTGAACTCAGGGCGGATGATGTAATTCCACCAGGCGGTTGTATCGTGGATACGGTCATGGGAGAAATCGATGCCCGTACCGATTCTCAAGTTGATGAAATATTACGGCGACTCCTGGAGGAGAAAACCAGCCTCATGAGTCTGACGGCAACTCTGGCTGGTGAAAGGGAACATCATGCGTACGAAGAAAATTGACCTGACGCGCTATCATCCCGCCCTGGAGAGCATCAAACCGATCCGCTTTCATGGCAAGGTAACCCAGGTGGTGGGGCTGGTCATAGAGGGTTTTTGCCCTGATACGGCAGTTGGAGCCCTCTGTGAGATCTACCCCCGTGATGGCGAGCCGATTCCTGCCGAGGTGGTCGGTTTCAGAGATAATAAAACCCTGTTGATGCCTCTCGGTGAACTGCGTGGTGTCGGACTTGGCAGTCTGATTGCCGTGAAGCGTGCCAAGGCGTGCCTGGCTGTCGGTCCTGCCCTCCTTGGGCGAGTCATTGACGGACTCGGTGAGCCTATTGATGACAAGGGTCCGATCTTTGCTGCAGAAGAAAGCCCGATTTATGCCCTTCCGGTCAATCCCATGAAGCGCACGCCAATCCATAACATTTGGATCTCGGAATACGTGCCATCAACGGGCTTCTCACCTGCGGCCAGGGGCAGCGGGTCGGGATCATGGCCGGCTCCGGAGTCGGTAAATCGACACTTCTCGGCATGATTGCCCGCTATACCGAGGCGGATGTGAATGTCATCGCTCTCATTGGCGAGCGCGGACGTGAATTGCGCGAGTTTATTGAAAAAGATCTCCAGGAAGAAGGCCTGAAAAAGTCGGTGGTTGTTGTTGCCACCTCCGACCAACCGCCACTTGTCAGGATGCGTGGTGCCTATATTGCCACTACCATTGCCGAGTATTTTCAGTCCAAGGGGAAAAAGGTTTTGCTGATGATGGATTCGGCAACCCGCTTTGCCATGGCAATGCGTGAGGTAGGGCTAGCAATCGGTGAGCCACCCACAACCAAGGGATACACACCATCGGTTTTTGCGGCACTTCCCAAGCTCCTGGAGAGGACCGGCAATTTCATGAATGGCAGCATTACCGGCCTCTATTCAGTTCTTGTAGAGGGTGATGACTTCAACGAACCGATCTGCGACGCCATGCGGAGTATCCTCGATGGACATATCGTACTTTCACGAGATCTTGCGGCAAAGAATATCTATCCACCTATCGATATCCTTGCCAGTGCAAGCAGGGTCATGACATCCGTTACTGATAGAGAACATCAGGGTTTAGCCGGTAAGTACAAGGAAATGCTCGCAACCTACCGCCAGGCTGAAGACCTGATCAATATCGGAGCGTACAAGCAGGGGAGCAATCCGAAGATTGACCTGGCGGTGAGCCGGATTGATAGAATTCAGGGATATATCCGCCAGGAGATCCATGAAAACGAGGGGTTTGATGCTTCTCTCGCCAGGTTGCGGGAGATTTGCTGCGAGTAGGAGAGTTGGCAAACGCGATATTGCCATCGTCTTTGGTTACTACCGGTAAGGAGGCTGTATGCAGCGAAAAGTTTTTACCCTGGAAAGGGTATTACATTTCCGCAGGGAAACGGAAAAACTTCGCAAACTTGATTTCGTCGCGGCCAAACAGGAATTTGAACAGGCCGAGGATCTCCTTCGTTGCGAAGAAGAAGCGATGGATACACTGCACATGGAGTTCATGTCCCGGCAGATAGATGGTATCAGTGCCCATGAGCTGCAGTTGTACTCCGATTTTTTTCAGAAAAAGAGTCGGGATATCGTTTCCCAGCGCGAGGAAGTCTGCACCCTCGATCAGAACATGGTTGAGAAGAAAGACGAACTTATTGCCGCGGCAACGGACAAAAAGATGATGGAAGAGTTGAAAAAGAAAAAAATCAAGGCACACGAAAAAGTCGTTGCCGCTAAAGAGCAGGGATTCCTCGATGAAATCGCCCTGCGTAACAAGGGATTCGAGTGATGTTTACTAACGCTATCCGTCTTGCCAGTGCACTGGTTATTTCTCTGCTTCTGGTTTTTTTGCCCTGCTCCTCTGCTTTTCGCAACCAGTTGCAGGCTGAAGGTTTGCCCAAGGGACGGACTGCTGTCAATCCGGCGACGCCGGCAACCATACCTTCCCCAGCACCCCGGCCGCAAGTTGCGGACGTCAGTGAGCAGAAACGGAACGATATCCTTGAAAGGGAAACGGCAGTATCCCTGAAAGAGCAGGAGCTGAAAAGTCTTTCAGAGAATCTTTCTTCCAGCATTCAGCAGCTTCAGCAGTCGCGAAAAGAGATTGAAGCGTCACTCGATCAGAAGAAAAAGGATGAGGCGGAAAAATACAAAAAAATGCTGAAGGTATATAAATCCCTCCGGCCGGAGGAGGCCGCTGCCCTGATGGACAAGTTGGATGAGGGCATGGCACTGGAAATGCTCTCCCAGATGGACACGAAGACTGCCGTAAAGCTTATTCCTTTGATGAACCAGGACAGGGTATTGAAATGGACCCGGCTGTCATTGAAGGGTAAATGAATTGCATGAGACACGAAATTGAAAGTTTCGGGCCGGCATAGCCTGGTCCGGGAAATTACACAAGAAAGGAGGTGAAAACTATGGACGTAGCACAGATTGTTACCAGTGCCGTCATGCCTGATGCCGCAGCAATTCCAGCATTATCCGGATCCTCCGTTGCGGGATTGGCACCTTCTCCGCTTTTCAGGGAGATGTTTGCCAAGGCAGCGTTGACGGCAGAACTTTCCGGGAATTCGTCGGGAGAGGGTCAGGTGAATCAGTCGACTTTAAATCTCCAGTTTCCATCACCAGGCAGACTGCTGATGAGCGAAAAAGGAGCGGCTCTCTCAACTCCAGTGCTTGCGACGTCCGGACGAGAAGCGCTGCCGGAACAGGGTGATCCGGATATGACCTGTTTACAGGATGAACATATCGGAACTCTTCTTAGCCGGACAATGGCACTCCGACAGATAAACGTGGAAAGCGCGCAGACCCCGGAGCATGGGGGGCTTTCACTTCACAAAGGACATGAAAACAAGGGAGAGGTAAAGGGTGCTATTCTCGAAGAGACGCAGGGAGAAGAGTTGCTGCCCGAATCAGGAAGTGTCATTTCTCACGAAGATTCTTCTCGGGAGAAACCTGCCGAAGGAACGAAAACAGCTGATCCACTACAGGAAAACCCAGGTCAAAAAGTTGCTGACGGTTTGGAACTTCCTGCTTTGGCAGCTCTTCCGGCAGGGCTTGTCAGCGTAATGGTGTCCGCGCCGATCGTGCAGAATATCCCGCACGTTTCCACTGTCGGGATGCCCGTGGCATCGACACCGACTGTGCTTTCTGGTGCGGCTTCAACTGCTGCTCAGATTGCTACCGAACCGGTTCGGGAAACCCTTCTTGCCGTGCAGGATGACGGTACGACGTGGATGGAATCGCAACCGGCTGTTGTGGAAGGAAAGTCTGGCCAGCTTTGGAAGAATGATGCTGTTGCATCTGATGCAAAGGAAAAAGGAGTGGCCTCACGTATGCAGCCTGAAGTTGAGGGACTCAATGCCGTGCCTGCCAAACCGGAACATATTTTCTCCAAAGGTACTATGTTCGCCCAGGAAACACCGGAGGCCGGCGGCGATACGAAGACTGCCGGTCCGTTAGCACCTGCAGCGTTTCCGGATGTCAAGGAGACGGCTGATGCAGTTGTCGGCGGAGAAAAGATGGCTGGCAAAGATCCTCTCAACGTAGCTCGCCATGAAAACGTTCCTGCCACGAGACAGGTCCCGCAGGATGGAAAGGTTGAAGGAAAAGGGGAGACGGTACTGCGAGAGCTTCCCAGTGGTGTAACCGTACTGAATCCTGCACAAACGGTGACAACAGGTCGGTCAACGATTACTACGGCCGATGCAGCATCTTTGGTTGTACAAGCCCCAGACCGGGGGCGCGTGTCCCTGCCCGATGGCAACGCTCGGAATGAAAAGGGCAGGGATATTTCCGTGATTGGAGCGAGTGAGAAAAATGTCCTGAAGCAAGAAGGTTTTTCTTCACAAGACAATTCTAATTTGAGCCAAGACTCCGATAGTAACGGCGGGAATCATGGCTTTTCCCAGGCAACAATTTCTTCCGGGTCCTTTGATGCAGTAAGCAAGAGTCGAATGGATCCGCTGTCAGAAGTGCCTCGGGAGCATGAGGTTGTCGCACTTCATGAGAACATCCTGTCACAGGTGCGGGAAAAACTCGTCAATCAGGATCTATCCGGTAATGTCAGCAAGATTACCTTAAAACTGAATCCCCATGAGTTGGGCGAACTGCAGATTAACGTTCGTATGGAGAATCAGAAAATGACAGTGGATATCACGGCTCATAATCCCGTGGTAAAAGAGGCCTTGCTCCAGAATATCGACCAGTTGAAAGATTCTCTGATGCGGCAGAATATTTCCATGGAACGCTTTAACGTGACGACCGGAGATGGTGGGGGGCAAACATTTAATCAGTCTTTCCGCGAAGGGCGCCAGACAGCGTATCAAACACCCGATGCTTTTTCGTATTCAATGTCGGGATATTACCAGGAGGACTCACCGGTGAGCCAGGTTGCATTTGGTGATTCGAAAGAAAATTCACTCGTCGACATGAGGTTTTAGGAAAAAGGGAGGTTGTCAAAGTGATTACAACAGTTTCAACAACCGATACAAGCGCCGCTTCAGCGGCAATGAAGCAGTCGATGGGGATGAATAAGGATGATTTCCTGAAACTGTTCATTACCCAGCTGCAGAACCAGGATCCACTCGACCCGATGGACGCAACTGAACAAATCAGCCAACTTGCCCAGATTACCCAAGTTGAGCAATCTTACAACATTAACAGCAATCTGGAGAGTGTCATCAGCTCTCTGGCAGATTCAGCGACCCTTTCAGCCATATCTTACGTGGGTAGCGAAGTAACGGCATCCGGATCCGAGGTGTATCTGCAGGAAGGCGAGGCTAAAGATATCAATTTCA
>JAQUHM010000262.1 GCA_028683595.1 Geobacteraceae bacterium
TCTACACTCCAGATGTGAAATTTCCCTGCACGGATCGCTTCCACAACTTCATCCTTCAGCATCAGGTTGCGGAGGTTACTCCGGGGTATCATGACGCCTTGCTCGCCGGTTAGTCCTTTTGCCTTGCAGACGGCGAAGAATCCTTCAATTTTGTAGTTTACGCCGCCGATGGGTTGTACCTTGCCAAGCTGGTTTACACTGCCGGTCACCGCGATACCCTGTTTGATGGGAACGCCGGAAAGAGCGGACAGGAGGGCGTAGAGTTCTGTGGAGGATGCGCTGTCTCCCTCAATACCTTCATAGGACTGCTCGAAACAGATGGAGGCGGAAAAGGACAAGGGCTTGTCATTGCCGAATTTCCCTCCGAGATAGCCTGAAAGAATAAGCACTCCCTTGTCGTGGATCGGACCGGAAAGTTTTACCTCCCGCTCGATATTTACCATTCCCCCTTTGCCCATGAAGACACGGGCGGTGACCCGGGATGGCCTGCCGAAAGCGTAGTCTCCCAAGGTCAGAACCGACAGGCCGTTTACCTGGCCGACTTCGTTTCCGGACGTGTCCACCAGGATGGTTCCGTCGGCAATAAGTTCCTGGAGTCGCTCTTCTATAAGATTGCTGCGGTAGATCTTCTCATCAATGGCCTGTTTGACGTAGGAACGGGTGACGGTAGTACTTCCTTCCCGACCTGCCCAAAAATCAGCTTCCCGAATCAGATCGGCAATTTCCATGAATTGGGTGGAAAATTTTTCCTGATCTTCAACCATGCGGCCAGAGTATTCAATGATGCCTGCCACTGCTCCTCTGTCAAAGGGACGCAGGCGCTCCCTGTTGCAGTGACTTGAAATAAACAGGGCATAATCCTTGATTATTTCAGGAGTATGGGTGACCCGGCTTTCGAAGTCTGCTTTCACCTTGAAAAATTTCCGGTAATCCGGTTCCATATGGAAAAGAAGATAATAGATCCAAGGGGAGCCGATCATGATGATCTTGGATTGCATCGGTATCGGTTCCGGCTTCAAGGAAACGACGGTAATTATCCGGTACTGTTCCAGAACGTCCTCGATCTTGATTTCGCTGTTACGGATACACCGCTTCAATGCATCCCAGGAGAATGGGCTGGTCAAGATATCCCGGGCGTTGACAACAAGATAACCGCCGCAGGCCTTATGCAGGGCACCAGGTTTGATGAGGGTGAAGTTCGTGCTCGCAACGCCTCCCACCTGCATAACATGGTCGACGCGGCCGAAGAGATTGTTGTATGTCGGGTTTGCTTCGAAGACAACCGGAGCCCCGCATTGTGCACAGTTGTCCACAAAAAGGTTGACGGTATAGCGCTCAAACGATGGTGTTTGTGTTGGGATCTTCAGGCCGGGGAAGGGCGGCGCCTGCTGGGTGCCCTTAAAATCTTCCAGGTTGAGGAGAATGTCCTCTTGGACTTCATCCAGGTAGGTCAACACGCGAGAAAATTCAGAATATTTTTTTTTCAACGGCTCGATATAGTGCCCGACAGCGGATAGGCCCAGATTGCGGTCAAGATTAGCCAAACTTTCCTTGACTGATTTTTCGTTTTCGCGAATCTGGCTGATTAGGTCGGTAAGCTTTTCCTTGAGCATATTACCGATATCATCAATTCTTTTCTTTTCCTCGGGTGGGAGTGCTTCATATTCCTCTTGGGTGAAGTTTCGTCCTTCTATTTGGGGTATCATTACCAGTCCGGATACCGTCCTTTGGAGAGAAAATCCCTTTTCCTGCGCTTCCTGCTCAAGAGCAGAAAAAATAGTATTGTTCTTTTCCTGGTGCTCTTGGACAATGGTTGCCTTCTGATTTTCGTAGTCTTTGCTCTCCAGGGCCTTGGGGATGTCATTCCGGACAGTGGTGAGGAGTTCCCTCATATCTTTTTCCAATTCACTTCCCATTCCAGCTTTGAGAGCCAAGGCTATCGGGTTGTCGGGGGATTTGAAATTATGGACATAACACCAATCGTGCGGCGCGGGTTCTGCTTTGGCCCTTTTTTTCAGCAGGTTCATGATAGAAGAGGTCCTTCCAGTCCCTGCTTCCCCGGAAATGTAGAGATTGAACCCGCTTTCTGACATGCCGAGACTGAAATCTATGGAGCGGAGAGCTCGTTCCTGGCCAATGGTATCTTCCAGTTCGGGAAGGTCATTGGTTGTTTCAAAGTCGAACTGTTCCGTATCACAGACCCACCTGAGATTTTCCAACGGAACCTTGAAATCATCGGTAGCCATGAAATCCTCCTTTTTGGTCAGAACCTATAAAAAGAATACAAGAAATCGACAGAATTGCCATGATGGAGTTTCCGTTGTCTGGCTTCAGCATAACGAAAATCCCGCGTTACATTGAAATGACATGCGTAAACGTTTGGAAGGGCAGGCTCAGTTGCCTGTTCAGGACGGGCCAGGTCAACCCATATTTTCATGCATGTATGGCCCGGTGTTGTGAATCCAGGGCCGCCTCTTTCAATACCTCTGACAGGGTGGGGTGGGCATGGAAGGTCAAGGCGATATCTTCGGCACTTCCTCCGTAGGTTATGACCGTGACCGCTTCGCTGATCAGCTCGGAGGCATGAGGGCCAAAAATATGGACGCCGAGAACCTTGCCGGTGTCTTTGTGGGCCAGGATCTTGACGAATCCTTCGGCGTCATCCATGCAGCGGGCGCGTCCGTTTGCGGAGAAGGAAAACCTTCCGATGACATAGGGGATTGTGTATTCCTTGAGCTGCTCCTCGGTTTTTCCCACTGAGGCAACTTCCGGCATGGTGTAGGTAACGGACGGTATGAAGTCGTATTCCACCAGGGATGCCTGGCCTGCCATCCGTTCCGCACATACGACACCTTCTTCCATCGCCTTGTGGGCAAGGAGAGGTCCGGCAATCAGGTCACCAATGGCGAAAATTCCTGGTGTGCTTGTCTGAAAATCTTCATCAACGGCTGCCCTGCCTTTCCCGTCGAGTCGGACCCCTGCTTCTGAAAGCCCAAGGCCTTCTGTTTCCGGAATCCTCCCTATGGATACGAGAATTCGGTCGCACTGCAATTCTTTCGAAGTCCCGGCGGCTTCAATTCCCACTTTTATAGATCCTTGTGTGGGCTCCGTGGATACGACTTTTGCATCAAACAGAAAACGGATTCCCTGCCTGGTGAGCGACCGCAGCAGTGCTTCTGCTACCTGTCCGTCTGCATGGGGGAGGAACGTTGGGAGGGTTTCGACGATGGTAACCTTGGCACCGAGACGATTCCAGAGCGAGCCGAGTTCCAGGCCGATATATCCCGCACCGATAATGAGCAGATGTTTGGGGACCTTGCTAAAGGAGAGGGCTTCGCGGGAGCTTACCACCTGCTCTCCGTCAAAGGGAAGCTGTGGTAGTTCTACCGGATGGCAGCCGGTTGCCAGGAGAACACGCTTTCCAATGATGAGGTGGGGAATTGCCGGACTATCCGCAGAGGTAACCGAAACTACCTGCAAACCGTCCCTGCGAGCACCGGCAAGCTTTCCACTTCCCTGGAAGCGCTGGATTCTGTTTCTCTTGATCAGGTAGGCGATACCTTCGGCCAGTTTGTTGACGACCTCTTCTTTGCGAGCCATCATTTGTGCCAGGTCGAACTTCAACCCTTCAAAGGTTATTCCGTGGTGGGCATAACCGTCCCGTGCAAGGGCGAACAACTCGCTTGAATCAAGAAGAGCCTTGCTGGGTATACATCCCTCATTCAGGCAGACCCCGCCGAGTGTGTTCCTTTTTTCCACCAACGCTACCTTCATGCCAAGTTGGGATGCCCGGATTGCTGCGGTGTAGCCACCGGGCCCGGCACCGATGACGATCAGGTCGAAATTATCGTCGGGCATTCAGAAAACCTCCAGAATATTTTTTTTGCGAATCTGGTCGAGTGACGTTTTCTTCCAGAAAAGGAGCTATCCCACGGGCTGTTTCGCCGGTTGTCATGTCGGCTGACGGTTCCCCTCAGAAAAAAACATTCCCCGGAGTCTGAAGCGTCATTCTTCCAGCAGCTTTTCATCCGGCTCCTCCAGGAATTCCTTTACCTTTTTGAGAAACTGTACCCCCTCCCGGCCGTCGACGATCCTGTGGTCGTAGGTCAAGGCAAGATACATCATTGGCCTGATTACAACCTTTCCAAGGAGAGCAACGGGTCGATCCTGGATAAGGTGCATGCCGAGGATCGCACTTTGGGGCGGGTTGATGAGTGGTGTGCCAAGGAGTGAACCGAAGATCCCGCCATTGCTGATGGTAAAGGTTCCCCCTTCAAGGTCGTTGATCGTCAGGGTATTGGTCCGTACTTTCTCAACAAACCCGCTAATTTTTCGCTCGATTTCCGGGAAAGGGAGTTGATCGGCGTCCCGGAGCACTGGCACCACCAGCCCCTTGTCTCCACTAACGGCGATGCTGATATCATAAAAATGGTGATAGACGATGTCGTCTCCGTCAATACGGGCATTAACCGTGGGGAATTCCTTCAAGGCTTCCACACACGCCTTTACAAAAAAGGGCATGTGGCCAAGGGAAACACCATGATGTTGCTGGAAAAAGTCCTTGTATTTTCGTCGGAGGGCAATCACCCTTCCCATATCAACCTCATTGAAAGTGGTAACCATTGCGGTCTGTTGGCGGGCATCGGTTAGTCTCTCCGCGATCCGTTTGCGGATCGGGGTCATCGCTTTTCTGGTAACCGGTCGCTCCTTTTGAGCCAGATAGGAGGGCGGCTCTTCCGTTTGAACCTGTGCGGGGCGTGCCGGCTGCTTTACTGCCTCGGCAGAAGCGGCATCCGGCTCAGTTTCTTTCGGTGGCGCTGGTGTCGGGGTGTCTGCCCGCTCGCCGGTGTCTTGCTGATTGAGCAGGTCTTCCGCGAGAATCCGGCCTTTCTTGCCGCTTCCCTTGACCGTTTCCGGTCGGACAGCTTTTTCGCGCGCCAGTTTTCGGGCAGCAGGTGACAGTCCTGGCTGGGTTGCGTTCGCCATGTCTGTTTCACGAATTGTCGCGATGATTGTTCCTATTGGGACGGTTTTCCCTTCCGGAACCAGAATGGAGAGAATGCCCTCTGCATCGGCATTAATTTCCAGGGTAACCTTGTCGGTTTCCAGTTCGCACACCGGATCTTCTTTCCGGACCTGATCACCATTTTTTCGGTGCCATTTTGCGACCAGTGCCTCTACAATCGATTCGCCCACTTCGGGCACGCATATTTCCATGAAATTCTCCAATAAGCAGTCAGTTATGCAGGGTCAGTACGTGTATCGCATGCTGACGGGATCTGTCCGGCAAATGCATCTTCCAAGAGCTTTTCCTGCTCCAGCTTGTGATGGCGGACCGAACCGGTCGCAGGGGAGGCTGCCTCTCCTCTGCCCGCATACCTCGGGTCGGTTCCGAGTATCCTGGCAAGGTGTGGACGAATATGGGCCCATGCTCCCATGTTGCGAGGTTCCTCCTGGACCCAGGTACAGTTTCGAGCATGCCGGAACCGACCGAGTTCTTCGCGGAGCAGATCATCACGGAGCGGATAGAGCTGCTCGATACGGATGATGGCAGTATCCTCCCGTTTTTCCAGCATCTTTTTCCTCGCGAGTTCGTAATACATTTTACCAGAGCAAATCAGGACAGATCGGAAGAGCACAC
>JAQUHM010000016.1 GCA_028683595.1 Geobacteraceae bacterium
CTGCCGTTGCGTGAGACCCAGCTATCAGTTGTGCCCGTAAAACACGAAACAGGCACTACCCCGACCCCGTGCCGATACTTGGCTTGACGGCCCTACCATCCGGGATACTGCCTGTCTATATGATACGCACTTTATCGCATACATAAAATCTGGCGGAGAGAGAGGGATTTGAACCCTCGGTACGCTATTAACGCACACACGATTTCCAGTCGTGCTCCTTCAGCCGCTCGGACATCTCTCCGTGAACAGGAAATATATATGAATCACCGATGCCTTGTAAAGATTTATTTTCAACGAACCGGCGCCAAGAATTGCTGGAGACCTTCGCGAAACTTCAAGCGCTTCTTTTATTTGCCTAATCGGCGCAAAAGAATTATCTTAGAAAAGCAACTACTCCCCGGACGGAGCAACAGCACTGCTCCCCAAGAAAGAGGTATTGACATGAGGAAATTTCTACTCCCGCTGGTAACAGTCGCCCTTGTTGCCATCCCTGCACTGACGGCACTTGCTACCGAACCTGAGGCAAACATTACCCCGAAGGCAGCCCTTTCCGAAAAAAGCAGCGTGCCGGTATCAGCGCCGACAGTACTCGAAACCGGCACCGCGCCCCCTTTGGCCGCCAGGAAGGTGCAGAGTGTCAAGATAGGCATCATCGACATGGCAAAGATTGCCAATGATTCATCCTCTGGAAAGACTGCCACTGCCGAGATCAAGGCAAAAATGGAAAAAATCCAGAAACAGATTAAGTCGAAAGAGATTCAGCTGAAGAAGCAGAAAGCCGACATAGAAGCACAAATGCCATCTCTTGCCCCGATCCAGCGTTCGGCCAAAGCGAAAGATTTTCAGAAAAAGCTGGAAAGCTTCCAGCTTTTCATTCAAAAAGCCGAGAAAGATGTTCGCACAAGGGAAGAGGAGTTACTGAAAAAACTATACGAATCCGTAGCAAAGGCAGCTGGCGACTATGGCAAAGCAAACGGATATGCTGCCATCGGAACAAACAAGGAGCTCCTCTTCGTCGACAGTGCAGTTGAAATTCAGGATCTCACGACGGAAATCATCAAGCTGATGGATAAGAGTGGAAAGAAATAGCAGAAAATAACGTTCACGTCCATCCGGCCGGCCACATGCTTGCAGCAGCGTTTATAATGACAGGCGCAGGAAGAAACCGCGACGAGGCAGGTGTCATCCAATGAATGCATACGGCACACGAATTCATTGCTGAAGCCTGCCTCGCCTGTAGCTATCGAAGGCCTATCCGATAGAGGATGAGACCTAGAAACTTATTCAAGGGATTCGAACGTGGAAGAAATGGTATAAGGGGAGACTTGCGCTTACCGAATTCATTGAGTATTGCCAGGAGTTCAGCGTTTTCTCCCCGAGCTACTCCTTCACGGAGTATTCGAAGAGCCTCAGACTTGTTTCCGGAAAGCAGCTGGATTTTCCCAAAGTTCAGATAGTGCTCGGGGTTGTTAGGCTCATGCTCCAGAGAAATAATACAAAGCTCGGTCCCCCGGGAAACCTGCCCCCTCTCCTTTGCAACGCAGAAACCAAGATAGGAATACCACCCCTTATCGTCTTTAAGAGACAACGCCTTCTCAAGGCTGGCCAATCCAGCCACAGTATTATCCATGGCGATAGCTCTTCGTGCACGCTCGAATTCAAGAACTCCTTCCTCAATCGCCTGTGATGTCATCAAATCCTCCAGCCCCAAAACCCCTATGCATGGAATTCACATAAAAAATCGTCACGCCCGCGAAGACGGGCGATCAGACTGCCAGTCTTCCATTGAACCCCGGGCACATAAATTGTTAGTGTAGGGGAAGCAGATGGTGAGGTCAAGAACAAACCCTTTCGTTACCTGAGTTACTTTTGTTCACGGTATTACGACCTGTTTCTATTGACAACCGCCAGGATCGAATTACGCTTTGAACAGGAGGTTCCAGCATGGGCAAACATCTGATTCTGGTCGGTGGCGGACACGCCCATATGACATCACTGGTAAATATCAATCAAGTAACGGCGCGGGGGCACAAGGCAACCCTTGTCAGCCCTTCTCCGTATCACTATTATTCCGGAATGGGGCCCGGCATGCTCGGAGGGTTTTACGATCCTACCCAGGCACGTTTTCATGTCCGTAAAGTAGCCGAAGAACGCGGTGCAGAGTACATCCAAGACACTGCCATCAGGATCAATCCGTTTAATAAAACGATTCTCCTCAAATCGGGTCGCAGCATCTCCTATGACGTTGCATCTTTTAATACGGGCAGTGAAGTTCAAATGGCGCCCCTGGTTAGCAGCACGGATACTGTTATCCCGGTAAAACCGGTTTTGAACCTTTACAAAGCCCGTGTATCCCTGCTTCGAGAAATCAAGAATCGGCCGCTGGAGATTATCGTGATAGGGGGAGGACCGGCTGGAGTGGAGATCGCGGCAAATCTCTGGCGACTCCTCAGCAACGAGCCGCACCAGGCAACCATTACCCTTGTGGCGGGAAGCGAACTACTGCGGCACACCCCTCAGCGGGTCCGGGTCCTGGCACTCAGATCACTTCTAAAAAAAAACATCCGGGTTCTAACCGGCGTGCGGGCAGAGCATGTAGAAAATGGAAGCATCACCCTCTCGAACAGTAGTTGCATCAACTATGATTTCGCCTTTATTGCCACGGGAATCAAGCCTTCAGCGCTTTTCAGTGACTCCTCTCTTCCCACCGGTGCCGATGGCGGCATGCTCGTCAACAGCTTTCTCCAGAGTACCAAGTATCCCGAACTTTTTGGTGGTGGAGACTGCATTTCCTTCAAAGGATCCCCCTTGGCCAAGGTCGGCGTCTATGCCGTCCGCCAGAATCCGGTTCTTTTTCACAATCTGGTAGCCATGCTGGAAGAGACTCCACTGCTTTCCTTTGAACCCGGCCCTCCCTATATGCTGATTCTCAACATGGGTGACACACGGGGAATCCTCTGGAAATGGTCATTAACGGTAAACGGCAAGCTTTCCTTCCTCCTGAAAGACTTTATAGACCGCCGCTTCATGAAGAAATTTCAGGTCTCGGGAGAATTAGATGAACCATCCCTTGTAAAACTACTAGAGTAAAAGGAGTCAGATGTGGCAATCATGGACTATTTCCGAAAAATTGCATCTCGCTCTGCTGACGATGTCAGAAAAACAATCGACGCAATGGACCCTGACGAATTTTCAATTGTCGATGTACGACAGCCGGGCGAATACAAACAAGGGCATCTGCCGGGGGCGAAACTCATACCGCTTGATGAACTGCCTGGCCGCCTAGAAGAGTTGGACCCGAACAAACCTACGCTCGTATACTGTGCCGCCGGTGTGAGAAGTAGGGCAGGAGCTTCTATCCTGATGAGGGCAGGCTTTACCGAAGCATACAGCATGGAAGGTGGCATCCGCGCCTGGAAGGGGCTGGTAGCTGAAGAACTTCCCTCTACCGGAATGGCATGGTTCCACTCGGCACAAAGCGTGGAAGAACTCATCGGCCTTGCCTGGCTGCTTGAAGATGGTATGCGTTCCTTTTATCTGGAAATTGCCAAGGGGCTGGAGAGAAGTGATGAAGCACACCTTTTCATGGAACTCGCGGGTGCCGAACTTCACCATAAAAATTCACTATTGAAACTCTATCGGCAACGTATCGGCAAGGATACTGCCGCAAATTTCCCTTCTGACGTTCTGCACGAGCAGATAAACGAAAAATATCTGGAAGGTGGAGTGCTGCTGAGCGAGGCTTTTTCCTGGGCCAGCAAGAAAGATGTGAGCGAAATCCTCGAATTTGCCATGTCTCTTGAAGTAGGCTCATATGATCGTTATCTCACTCTTCGGGATCATTTCAAAAATGAGAGCTCCCGCGAAGTATTGGGGCTGCTGGCAGCCGAAGAGAAAGTCCACCTCAAGAGACTGACCGGACTCTTTGAAAAGGCTCACGAAAAGCAGTTGCAGACAGAAACCGTCTCCAAAGTTGGAAATAATACCGAACAACCTACAGAAGATCTACGAAAACCGGGATGAATGACAGAAGATAAAAGAGGATGATTTTCAGGTACAGACCTGGAACCGAGCCATTGATGGCAAGTGTTTTCCGAGGGTCTGGCGTGCAAGCAATTTACACAGAACGGAAAAAAACCGCATTCTTTTTAAGAAATTGGCTTAGGAAGCGAAATAGCTAAAACTCGCAACTTCCTTCATCTCCAATGAAGACGATACCGTCACGTATTTATTGGATAAACATTGCAAACAAAAACAGCGATGGAAAAACGGCTTTCCCTTATTTGAGAAGGAGAGGGACGACTGAGTCATCCAAGGTTAAAACGTACATAAGAATTGCCGCCAGCATCACAGTGACGGCAAGCCAAACTTTCCAACTCCGGTGCAGCAATCTGCCGTTCTTTTTGTCCTTATGCATCAGTTTCATTCCTTTCCTTAACCTAAATTAGAATCAAGCTTCCACCAATTCCAAATCCTGTCATTCCCGAAGCGATTCTGATCGGGAATACAGTAGATCGTCCCCTGAAAGTTTGTATCCAGATATAAGCATTCTGGGATGACAATCTTCATAGCGGAAGATACATACTTATCAGACTCCTTGAAGTAGCAAAATCAACAGCAAACACAGCTGCCCCCCTGAAACAGTCTCCACTAATTCATTGTCCTTGTAGAATAGAAGAACAGGTCCGGCCTCTTCGTCAAGACACTTCATCGAGACCTAATCATTCCATAGAGTTGTAAAACCTCGACCAGTCCATGAAAAACAAGTCCCATCCCCATTGCAGACACAAAAAAACCAACCAATCGGGTCGCCGCATCAACACCCTTGGCACCGATTTTCCCAAGAATCACCCGGGCATAAACCAGGGACAGGTAGATTACAAACATGGTTGCCACAATGGCCAGCACAATGGCGGTCATATGGCCCAGATTGGCTATGGGATTCCTCACCATTGATGACATGCCCAGGACCGTGGCCAAGGCTCCCGGTCCGAACATAATGGGAATTGCAAGGGGCACAAACGAGTAATCCTCGTTCTGGCCGCCATTACCTCCCGGAGAAGGAAACATCCCTTCCGAAGGAGAGGGAAGAAACATCTCAAAACCAATCCTGACCAGGATAATCCCGCCCACAATACGAACCATGCTGAGAGGGACCCCGAATATCTTCAGGACAAGTGTTCCGAAAAGCATGAAAAAGAGCATCATGAGCAAGGCATAGAAGCAGGAGCGCCGGGCAACCTGACGATGCTCTTTCTCGTCTTTTCCTTCCAGGAGTTTCAGGAAAACAGGTATTGATTCCAACGGGTTGATCATGGCTAGAAGGGTTGTAAAGGTTACCAGAAAAAGTGTCGGTATCTGCTCCATCTCTGCTCCCCACATCTCAAGTGTACCTGCTGGCAGCATGTTGCCACTTGGCATTCAGCAGGACTGGTGGAAAGACTCACCTCCCACCTTGCAGGCTACTGTAGCACGGGGGTTCGTTTTTTGCCAGTATTGCTAGAGGATTTTATACCAGACGTTCATACTCTCAAGCCTGCCCGAAATATTGGTATTATTGGTAAGGGTACCGCCGTAGCAGTACCCGTTACGGGCGAAGGTAATATTCATGCCATACGAGTAGGCTCGTGCAATGGTAAAGAGTGCGCGGATCCCGCGAGCTTTGACGGCTTCTTCCATTTTTCGAAGCAGGAAAAGAGCAAAACCGTTGCCACGATATACAGGAGAGGTAGCAAAGTCGGTCATTTCTACTGACGCGGAATCGACATCCATTTCAGCAGAGGAAAGAGCCGCGATTGTGGCTCCGTTCCAGATTCCAAAGAAAATCGTTGAATCCTCCATGGCAGCACGAAGAAAAGCAGGGTCATGGATGGGAAAGGGATAGCTGGCAAAAACCTCACAGTATATTTTTGCCATTTCCTCCACATCTGCCTCCTCGGCAATACGTGCCGAGAAACCAGACGGTAGTGGAGTGGGGCTCGAAATCACGGTCGTTGTCTCGGCCGCAGCAATAACATCGTAAACCAATTGGGGCTCCTGTTCCCGAACTCGTGTTTCAGTAAAATATTTCCCCATGAAACAGACATCTTCCCCTCCGGGATAGAAACCGGGAATACGAGCCTCCTCAGCATATCCGTCGACAAGAAACTTTTCCCTTGCCCAGGCAGGGACCTTGGCAAATATCTTGGAATAGCCGCGGGAAGAAGCCAGAGTGTCGAGACTTCTGACAATTTCACTACTATCCTCCTCATGCAGTTTCATCAGATAGGCCCTGTCATTATATGACCCATGATGAATGAGAGACCGGCCAAAGGTCTCCAGGGAATCATTCATTGCTCCTCCGTTTCATCCGGTCGTTATCCTCCGGAGTAAGGGAAATGGTGTCGTCATGGTCTGCCAGCAGGCGCATGATCCCGATTCCTTCATATTCCTCCGCTCCGTCCAGGTTCAGTTGGAGTTTGCAGGCATCGCAATTGCGGTCACAGAACACCGGCTCATAACTGTCCGGTTCCTGGTAGCTGGTTATCACTCCCTCATAATTCCTCAACACAACCTTGTTTGTTGCCAGGGTAATGAGATAGTTCGGCATTACAGGAATCTTTCCACCACCTCCCGGCGCATCGATGACATAGGTGGGAACCGCAAAACCGCTGGTATGGCCGATAAGGCTTTCCATGATTTCCATCCCTTTGCCGACTGTGGTCCGGAAGTGTGACAATCCCTCGGAAAGATCGCACTGATAGAGATAATAGGGACGCACCCTGTTTGCCACCAATTTTTGCACTAGTGCCTTGATAATATGCGGGCAGTCGTTGATCCCAGCCAACAGAACCGTCTGGTTTCCCAGGGGAATTCCGGCGTTTGCAAGTTTTGCCAAGGCTTCCCTTGCCGATGGGGTTAATTCTCGAGGATGGTTAAAATGGGTATTAATCCAGATCGGGTGATGCTTTTTGAAGACTTCAAGCAGGGCGTCGGTGATGCGATATGGCAGAACAACAGGCATTCTCGTTCCAATCCTGACCACCTGAACATGGGGGATAGCATCCAACTCTGTCAGGATCCAGTCAAGATACTCATCGGAAAGCATGAGCGGATCACCACCGGAGAGGAGGACATCACGAATCACTGGCGTCTGACGGATATATTCCAGCCCTCTGTTAATCTCTTCACGATCAGGGATAGAATCCACATCACCCACCTTGCGTTTCCTGGTGCAATGCCGGCAATACATCGAGCAGACATTACTGACATGAAAAAGAACCCTGTCCGGGTATCGGTGAGTTATCCCGGGAGCGGGACTGTCAGCCTCCTCGTGAAGCGGATCGGCATGGTCACACTGGCTAACCACAAGTTCTGAAGGAGATGGAAATGACTGCCTGAAAATAGGATCTGTAGCATAATCACTTTTATCAATAAGAGATAAGTAGTATGGTGTTATTGACAGAGGAAACTTTTCCAATGTTTTCTCAACATCATTAATTTCATCATCTGAGAATTTTACTCCGAGTAGATGCTCAAATGTTTTTATGTCTTTGACTGAGTGCCTGATCTGCCACTTCCAGTCACGCCAGTTTGACACAAGATTATTATCACCGATTTTATTTGCAATTGCCTTCTGTTCATTGGTATAAATATTCATCAAATACTCCTTTTTCAAGACACGTTATTATTGCTGCACAATATCAAATAGTGAGATATTATACTAAATCTGATTCAATATGTCAATTTTTGAGCCATCACATGCGTCACCTGTAAGTTTTTTTTCCAATAATTTCAATATACTAAAACAGATCCAACTCTCCGACAACAGTACCTCACGCTTACAAATCACAGGGCATTCCACAGCTGTGCTTTCTGGATCCTGGAATAATTGATTTTCGAAGTAAAATGGCAGGAAAACACCTGAATATTTAATAACGGAGATGAAACAAGCTACCAGCAAAATTACTTTACTTCAGCAAGGCTTCATCGGCACAGAAGGGACTCCTGCAGTGATTAAACCTTCAGCAGAGTACCTGCATGCTGGGCGATAGAGGAGAAACGAGGAATTATGTCTGAGTTTTTACGTGCAACAACACTGCTCTTTATGCTTTTAAACCCTTTTCTTTTGGTCGTATATTTGATAGATGTTTTTGACAAGCTCCCCACAGCAACCTTTCGCAAGGTGGTTCTCAGGGCAGGTCTCATCAGCTTCAGCGTGTTTTCAGTCGCCGCCATTCTTGGAGATGTTCTGTTCACGGACGTATTACAGGCCGAGTTTGCTTCTTTTCAGGTATTTGGTGGAATTGTTTTTCTCCTCATCGGAGTTCGCTTTGTCTTCGAGGGCAACTCGGCAATCGAAGGATTACGGGGTGAATCACAACACATGGCCGGGGCAATAGCCATGCCGATCATGATCGGCCCAGGAACCATCGGTGCCAGCATTCTGGTGGGAAAGCGCCTCAATCATCTCGAAGCAATTCTTTCAATCCTGCTGGCTGTTCTGGCAAGCGTTGCGATCATGATTGCCCTTAAGCACCTTCATGACTATGTCAAAGTGCGCAATGAAGCTCTCGTTCAACGATATATAGATATTGCCGGACGGGTAACAGCGCTCGTGGTAGGAACCTTCGCAATCGAAATGATAATGAGGGGAGTCGCAACATGGACTACAATATTCAAATAATGTCAGATCCTGAAAAAGGTTCTGTTTAACTCTGCCGATTGTTCGTAGAGTAAAAACCTTAAGGAGACCCTTCCGTAGGCAGACGCTGAATCAAAAAAACCAGCGATACCATGCAGAAGCAGGCCATCACTGGTTGACATACAAAAAAGGTTGGGATACAACCCCCACCTGGCAAAAGAAAATGGCACAGGCCGAGCAGAGTTTTTTAAACAAAAAAGAGCGCGGGAACAAGGGAAATTTCCTCTTCGATATCCCTATGAATGCTGTAGCGGATCTTGCCTCCCTCTATACTGACAGAGGTAAAGAACGGGTAAAAACAAACATATTCATCAACTTTCACGCCCACCTTGCACGGGATGATTTCCCGAATCGATTGGGCCACAACTTCGACATCAGCTACTTCGTTCAATGACAAAAAGTCGTCAAGAGGGGTCTCATACTTCTGCTGCGGTCCCTGCTTGGCTAGCGTTTCGCGAATATTCTCAAAGAACACCCTGAAACATGCCAGAGCGGCGGGGGAAAGCTCTTTTTTGAATGAAGAAAAATCTGCCGAATTTTTTGTACTCATGGCAACCTCCGGAAATTTTTGGCAGTATATCATGCCGATTCAGAAAGGCAACCGCTTCTTCCGCGTTTCGCTTCAAACTGCAAATCATGAACACCATTCGGGGCACAATGCTGTCAAGAACAGCATTGTGCCCTTTCTTACATCCCTCAGGAGCCTCGTCAGTTCACGGTATTTCTGCCTAGAATATATAAGAAGTTTCTCGTCAGGAGAGGATGGAGAAAAGTACCCGAGGCCTCCACTAACATTGCTGCCACGGTTGAATATTCCAGCGCCCCTCGATACGATCGATTGGTGCGAAGAGCATCAAAATAATCCGAAACCGCCGTGATCTGGCTACATAGATTCTGGCTCCAGCCCATGGAAACTTCAGGGTATCCGGTACCATCGTATTTCATATGATGCTCGAAAGAACAGACAACCGCGAGCTTGGGCACACCTGGCATATCAAGCAGATAGTGGGCACCCCGAACAGTGTGCTGGTGGATCATTTCGAGTTCTTCCGAGCTTAACGCTCCCGGCTTTAAGAGGATCTCTTCCGCAACTGACAGCTTGCCGATATCGTGCAACAATGCGGCAATCCCCACATCGTGGAGAAGTCGACCTTCAATTCCTATAGACTTGGCCTGGGCCAGATTGAGGATACAAACATTCGTGGAATGGGTAAAGGTGTATTCGTCCAAGGCAAGGAGTTTATCAAGAAGCCGAAGCGATCCAGCCATCTTCTCAAACGCATGAATACTTGCCGAAACGATCTCGTTGATCCCAGCCATACCGAACGTCTTGTTCTCCTTTGCGCATTCATATACTTCCGCAAAGACTTCTTTTTCGAGGCGCGAAATTTCCTCAAAGGACAGGTTGGCCTTCTTTTCTTCCGCCACCGACTTGCCCGCTTCAACGGTGTCATTACTTATATCCAGCCTTCCCAGATGTATATGCGCCGATGAGCAGACTCCCGGTACATTGCCAGACTGTCTGGACAGGCTCACAATCAACGACCGCAGTTCCTCCAGCTCAACCTGTGGCAAAAACTTCAGATGTTCGATACCTTTTTCATGAAAAATCTTAATAAACTTGCGCAGATAAAGGCTTCCGTCAAGCGGAGTTTTATTACAAACCAGTTCATCCTCGATAAGGAGTAGTACAATCTCCTCCTCTGCGGCAAGTGCCGCCTGCAGAAAGGCAAATGCCTCCCCTCCCAAGCGGTGAACCTGTCGATGTTCCGGCGAATACAATGAGGCGCTCGCCACGGCGGACACGACATACCGCACAAAGTTCTGTATTTCAGTAGAAATATTTTTCTCGCTCATGCTTTCTCCCTTGGCCAACGGGTTAATCGTGCAGCAAGGTTTGCCAATTCGCCTTTACCCGACCCGGCAACTTTCCGTACCAGTTCCAAGGCTGAAGGATCGCGATATTTCAGCAGAGAATTCAGGATTTCTTTCTTCAGCATATTCCACATGGATAACCGCAGAAAATGACGGGCCGCAAGCATCCTGTCAAACAGGGGAAAGACCCTGCTGTCTCCAATTTCGGCGAGAGCCTGAATCGCAGTTTTCTTTTCCATGGCGTCCGTCGGCGACATTCCTTTTTTCCCCAGGATAAGCATCAGTGCCCCGACCACATCCGGATCCCGGCTCTTTCCGGCCTGCTGAATTGCCGATTGGCGTGCTTCCGCATCGCGGCTCATCAAATCGTGCAGAAGCAGCTTGTCTCCCTCGAGATCACCGAAAGATAGAAGTGCTTCAATTACACGTTGTCTTACTTTCGGGTGTGGGAACCCGGCTACCTTACGCAAGTGGACCAAAACCTCCGGATCACCACTATGCTCCAGAATATCTACCAGGTTTCTAATGAAGTACCAGCGACTGTCTCCCAGCCGTGTGCAAGCCGCCTCTTTTGCCTGACCTGACATCTTGATTAGCTGATCAAGGTAGTACCGTCTAATGGTGCGCCTTTCTTCTTCTGCCAACCTGTCCAGCAACGGTTCGATAAAGGGTTTCCCTATGCATTGGATGATTTCACCGATTTCCTCAAATTTATCCTTTCCCCAGTTTTCAGCGCCATTGAGTACCTCCGCAACAAACTCGGCTGCATGGAAGTTTTCCAGAACCTCTTCCTTCATTGCAACCAGTTCTTCCTTCTCGAAGGGGATCCCACATAAACGTGCATACATATTCTCCAGGGACTGAAAATCCCCTACCTCGAGAAAGTATCGACAGAGTTCTTGCAGATTGCGCTTGAGTGCACCCAACTGCTCGGAACCAGCAAATGAAAGGCTTTCGAGAATAATTCTGCTGATTGCTGATTCAACCCGATCATCCGTAAGGGTTCCGAGCTGTTCCTGGAAATCTTCCCGAGCCGGCTCCGGAATACTCTGGGAAGTAACGAGTGTCTTCAGAGTATCCAGGTAGTCAGCTGGCACGAAGGTATCAACTATGTCTTCTCGAAAAAATATTTCATACCCCTCTTTCCGCTCTGTCGGGTTTATCTGGCTGACTGGCGGTACCAGAGCCGACTCCTTACTGAAAGCATCTGCCATATGTTCCATGCTGTTCATTATGTAGGATGGAAGAACGACGTCACTTTCCAGTGAGCATGTAAAGAGCTCCAGCACTGCAGACGTCGGCAAGAATGGCATAATTTCCAAAACGCTGAAGTCTTCTTGCTGACAATATTGCAGCACTCTGTCGAAAAAAAGCCTCCGCAGTTCAGGCTTCAGCCCGCCGATAAACTCTCCGATATTTGCTAACGCCAACTTTTCCTCAAAGTTCAGCTGTCCAAGTCCTCCTATCTCACGAATCAACTCTTCAAGCACATCTGCAATTCGAGGCATAGATCCTTGTGACCGGCTATTCACCAACCCGATCATATCCGATGGACTAACCTCCCCGTTCAAACCCAAGCCTGTCAGGAAAGAGCCTTCAGCTCCTTGCATAAGTCTCTCTATAAAAGTTTCCCACAAAGAACGGCGACCAGGGCTCTGCTTGCGCCTTTCTTCCAGCGGGACATTTTCTGCTGCCTGAAAAGAATCATACTGGATACTACAAACTTCCAAGTGTCGGATGCCGGCTCCATGCACTACCTTTTCAATCCCCCCGTTAGCGGAAATCTCCGCCCTTTTCTCCGTGAGAATCTGGCTAAACCACTCAATTTCATCTGCGGCAACCCCTTTTCGAAAGGTAATAAGCGCCACTCCATGGTGAGCGAGTGTACGAACATAATTCCTTGCTGCCGGAGCAAGAGCTCCGAGTGAATCCCCACCAACCATCAGGGTCTCACGTACTACCCCCATAGTAATCGCCTCACGGTCCGAAAATACCCGGGCAAGGATTCCAGCCGCCCGCTCACATGCCTGAACAACAACAGGATGCCCTTTCGGATAGGAGGAAACATTGCGATACGCACCGGCAAGCTCACGAACAGCCGCTCCGATGAGACTGACATCAAGGCCGACCGATACGACTTCTGTCCTTTCACTCTCCATGGCTATTTTCACCCCACAATCGCGAAAGTGCCAGCAGGGACACTTTTAGTAAATTTTTTCATATTTTTTCTAATTAGTTTATATCAGCAAAAACACCATCCTGCAAACCCTGCTATTGTTGCTCACAACATATCCAGAATGAAATTATCTGTTATCAGTACAATTTTTAACTTCATAAGTTATCTAGTTCCCATCAGGAAACTCCGGATGTGAAACGAGCGGTTTCCAATTCGGAAACGAGGATTTTTTTGTTCTGACAAGAAACTTTTGCCTGCAAAAGTTGACAGCAAAGGCTGCCTGTAGGGCGAGTCCTCCGGACGATTCAAAATCAAGGGATTGTGCGGAGACACACTACTGTACGTCGCACAAACAAGACCGCTGATTGACGCCGTCAGGGTGAAAAAAGACCGTTTCCTGATGGAAATTATCCAATCTCATTCCTCTTCAGATGTTCCTCACCCGCAAGGGATCCCCAAGTGAGAAGCTTCAATCCAGGTGAAAATCCTTCTCGCTCAAACCGATATTCTTCTTCATGTTGGAAAAAGTTATTACCGTTTTATCCCGATTATTTTCCTCAATGATCAGTCGCTTCAACTCCCCACCCTGTTGAAAAACAAGCTGGAGTTCTTTCATTGCTCCTTTTTTGCAGGGAGATATCTGCAAGAAAATAGTACGTCCCTGCCGTTCCGCCCGGATATCGAAACCATCCGGTAGAGCTTTTATTGGATGATCGAGAAATTTGAACCATCGTCCAAGCCCCTGTTCAGGGGGAAGAGCCATTTTTTGCCGAACACCTTCATTGGGGAGCTTAAGCGTCAAAGAATTGTCTTTCAGCAAGACTCGGCTGGCATAGGGCGAATACAGTTCCATGTAAAAAATGTCAGGCTTCTTGAAGCGAACCTCTCCACTGGCCAGCATCTTTCTTTTCATTAAAGAAAGATGCTTTTCCTGGGTAATCTCTGCTGTAAAATCATTTACCCCCACAAAAGCCTTGCGTAACATCTCCAGGCCTTCCAATGCCGAGAGGGAAGATGCACATGTAAATGATGCACTTAACAGGAGAATAAGCAGAAGTGAAAGAAAAAAAAGAATTCGTGTAATCATGGCCAGAACTCCCTGGAAAATACGTAAGAGAAATAATGAATGCCCACTGGATATTGAAATTCCCGAAATAAAAAACCCCTATGAAAAAGGGGTGAAAGTCTTCGTATAAATAATCTGCAGGAAAAACCCAATCGTCGTTTCGACATAGAGACTACACCTTGCCGACCCCAAGCGTGAGTCGCGCTGTGGCGACCTGCTCGCTTTCAACACATGCCTCACCCTCCATCAGGAAAAGACGACCAAAGGACTTTATTATACGAACTGTCACATTTATTCGATCACCGGCCCGAACCTTACGGAAGAACTCGGCATGGTCGATGGATGCAAGAAAGCCGCCTTCTTCTTTTTGTGCCGCAGCAGCAATACCACCAAGCTGCGCCATGGCTTCCAGAAGAAAGACCTGCGGAAATCCCCCTGGCTCATTGGTCACGCACTTGACTCCTGTTGCGCTGATTCCGGGATCTCGAGAGGTCACACGATCAATAAAGAGGAAGGGGTTCCGATGGGGGAGGTATTCAGTCGGATCTGATTGGAACTCAGGATCAGGCAGAAAAATCGATTCCATAATAGGGACCCTCTGGGGATGCTGCATAGTGGACCGCCGAAAACCCGGGAGAAAGAGTTACCAGAAGAGACACAAGCGACAATCCGCCCATGGCAAGAGAACGTCCGAGAAGCCGGGCCGTTTCCAAGCGGGGAACATCCGGCAATCTCTCCAGAATTGATTTCATCTCCCCGGCAACCCCGGAAAGAGAGATAAGGTGTGGTTTCGATCCAGGGCAAAAAATTCTTTCGATTCCTTCTGTCTCACGCCCCGGCAAGAGGCGACCGATTGTCCTGACATCTCCTGCCATCGCCCTGATCCTTGCACCGCGATTCCGGGCCACCTCCCCCTTTTCTAACACAAGAATCCCCGCACCTTCGCTAAAACCGGCGGCAAAGCGCCGCAACTGCCCGATCTCCCGGAAAGCTTCTATCATAAAGGGATCCAGTTCATCAACCCCTCCTGTCAACATAATATCGGCACGGTCCTCTTCAAGGAAGCGGCAGGCCATCTGAAACGCAGCCTCAGCGGAACAGAAACGCTGCACAAAGGTAACGTTCGGCCCCTTCAAGCCATGCTCGATGGACGCGTTGCTCGCCGGAGCATTGGGGACGGTATTGGGAAACAGCATCGGCACAAGACCGTCGGTTCCTTTGGTAAGATAGCCCCGCAGGAATTCTTCAGAATTGGCAATTCCGCCAAAACCGCAGCCAAGGACAATGCCAACCCGCGCAGAGCCGAACGCCGCCGGGTCAAGCCCTGCATCCTTCAAGGCCATTCCTGCCGCAACAACAGCAAAGAGACTGCACCGATCGAATTTCCGGGCCTTCAGAGGCGACATGAAATCTGAGGCCTTGAACCCCTCGGCCCTACCCCAGACGTGACCCTCCTCCCCTGCCAGCTCAACCGGAACAGGGCGCAGGGCTGAGATGCCCGAAAACAGCGTTTCTTTGAGTGGATCAAGCCCCACTCCTGCAGAGGATATGGCGGCGATGCCGGTTATGGCAATTTCCGTTTTGTCTGTTCTCATCGCGACACCACCAGAGTTGTAATATTACCGCCAAAAGCAAAAGAATTGGAAAGGGCAATAGGAACAGAATTATCCCTTTTGCCGTCATGGCAGTAGTCCAGATCGCACTCCGGATCAGCCCCGCGGAAATTGAGAGTCTGGGGAATGATTCCTGCATTGAGCGCAACAATGGTCGCAACCGCCTCTATGGCCCCGGCAGAGCCAAGGCAATGCCCGGTCAACCCCTTTGTGGAGATCAGCGGAACCTCGTTTACCCTCTCGCCGAACACCTGTTTCATGGCCTTTGTCTCAACGACATCATTCAACGGCGTACCGGTTCCATGGGCATTGACCCATCCGACCTCATGCGTCCCGACACCGGCGTATTCCAAAGCGGCATTCATAACCCTCGCCGCCTCGGCACCACTCGGCTCGGGTGCAGTCATGTGATATGCCTCACCGGTCGCCGCGTAGCCAAGTATGTATCCATAAATCTTCGTACCACGCCTTTTCGCCTCCTCCTCTGCTTCAAGCACGAGAAAGGCTGCACCTTCCCCCAGGGATATTCCCTTGCGTGCCAGACTGAAGGGAGCGCAGGGCTCCGGATCTACAACCCGCAGGGAATTGAAGCCTGCGTACGTAAGGAGGGAAATGGCATCGGATCCACCGCAGACAATCGCCTTAAGTCGACCTGACGCAACAAGGTCGGCTCCCCAGCCAATTGCAGTGGAAGAAGATGAACAGGCCGTGGTTATGGTCCCCTGGTATCCACCAAGGCCATAGCGGGTGGCAATAGCAGTGGATGTTCGGTCCGGAAGAATCCCCCGCAAGAGCGAGGGCAGGGGCCTCTTACCCGCCAGGGTTTCACCAAGCCATTGTTCAGCCTGGATCATGCCGGCAGCTCCGGCACCAAGGGAAACCCCGATATCGTAGGGAGAATAGTACTCCCTCACACCACTTTCATCCAAAGCCTCACCAGCGGCAATGACACCGAACTGGTCTGCCCTCGAAAGGCTTGCCGCTGATTTCCTGTCAAAACGGGACAGGGGATCGTAGTCGCGTACCTGTGCCGCGATCCGCGCCGGGAATGGAGAGACGTCAAAAAGATCCATGGGTCCAATGGCGCTCCGCCCTTCCAGGAGATTGCGCGAAAAAGTCGCAATATCTTTACCGGCACCGCAAAAAATCCCTCGTCCTGTTATGGCAATTCTTTTTCTGTTCATGGATTTCCTGTTTTCCGGAGGTCTGTTATACAATTCCGCCATCGACAACCAGACACTGTCCAGTAATATATGCGGATCTGTCAGAAGCGAGAAAGGCAACGGCTTCGGCAACCTCTTCCGGTCTGCCGATTCTTCGCAAAGAAGAGCTTCTTATAATGCCCTCCACCAGTTCCGGCTTCAGAGACGCTATCATTTCAGTATCGATGAGCCCTGGTGCCACCGTGTTTACCCGGATTCCCATGGGCCCGACTTCCCGGGCAAGAGAGCGGGTGAAACTTACGGCGGCCCCTTTGCTTGCAGCGTAATTGGTCTGACCGGGATTCCCGGTAAAAGCTGAAATAGAAGCTATCGTAACAATCGCTCCCTTCTTGCGGGCAATCATTTTCCGGACACCCCATTTGCAGCAATGAAACAGCGGGTAAAGATTTCCTTCGATAACATCGGCCCAGTCGCATTCAGACATCATGGCAAGATAAGCGTCACGCAGTATGCCCGCATTGTTGACCAGCACGTCAATATGGCCAGACTCCGCAGAAGCTGTATTCATTAGTGCAACAGCCCCTTCGGCCGACCTCACATCCGCCTTGAGAACCCGGATTACACCCGGAAGTCCTGCAGCCTCTTCCAAGAGAGAATGAGCCGCCTCATCATTACTCAAATACGCAGCGGTAACCTGCGCCCCTTCCTGGGCAAAACGAAGGGAAATAGCTCTTCCGATGCCTCGTGTCCCCCCTGTCACAACGACGATTTTCCCGCTGAATTCCATCACCACTCCACTTCATTACATTCTCAATAGTTATATTTCTTGTGAAGGAAGTCTACTCTTTCCGAAAGCTTTTTGTCAAGAATGTCGGTTCTGCCCCAGGAACGGCGAACCCTTCGCAACACCTTGTTCATTTTCCGGAACTATACAACTCGACAATCTCTCAGGCATCGAATAGAATAGAAGAATTCCCTCAATCAAACAGCAAGTTAAGTAACTCCAAAATAGCCAAGGAGAGACTGCATGGATGCGATAGATCCCCACCAGAGCAACTCACCCTCACGACCTCAGATACTGCACAGCAAAGCTCGCCGGGAAAAACCCTCCGAGTACCCGGAAAGGTATCCTGTTTCGGACAAGCAGGTATCATGGGATATCAAATACCCTGACTATTGCCCTCCCTACTACGTTTCTCCAATTGTACTCGCAAACGATTGCACCAGAAATCCGAACGGCTGGGCAGATCCTGAAGATATTGCGCTTCTGCCAATAGTACCCCAAGAGTCTTTTGAAGGGAAACTGAATCATGATGAAGCGGGACGCCCTCTCAACCCGAAAGGGCGAACCGGCATTATCGGACGGGGTCTCCTCGGCAAGTGGGGGCCAAATTATGCTGCTGATCCCATTATTACGCGGATAAACAGAACCTCAGAAGCTCTGGAAATGCTGGCGATACAGAGGAAAGACAATGGCCAGTGGGCAATTCCCGGCGGAATGGTGGACAAGGGCGAAGAAGTCTCGCGGACTCTAACCCGGGAGCTTCAGGAAGAAACAGGCGTTACCCTGAACATGGAACAGGGGAAAATGATATATCAAGGATATGTCGATGACCCTCGTAATACTGATCATGCCTGGATGGAGACAACCGCAAAACATCTTCACCTTCCCGTCGAGCTCTCGGAAAAAATGAACCTTCTTGCCGGTGACGACGCACGGGCCGTCAGGTGGCTGCCACTCATGCAGAAAAGCATTTGCGGGCTGTATGCAAGCCATTGCTCGCTTATCATAAAAACCCTGTCAGAAATGGTTCGCAACAATCCCTTTGCTCTGTCTTGCGACGAGTTACGCACGATAGCTAGCCTGCTGCACAGCTTTGACAATGAAAGAGTTCCGTAGACATGGGAGATTTGTACTGGTTATTACTGCTGACAAAGGACCAGGCAGGAAGGTAAAGGATGTTCTCCCCTCAATGCAAAAAAACACCCCGATACCAGCGACGCAAAGGAAGGACTGCGACGGTGATACCAGGGTGAATTGCAGGAGGGTCTGTCTATTCATATTTACACCATACAAAGAAATTATTCAATAAAAATAAAAACAGTTTATTTATAATGTAATATTTTGATTCCCAAGTAACAGGAGCGGCAGACAGATTGACTGTTTTTACAGCCATGACATTCCTGAACTCAACTCGATCCAGGGAGTACCAGATGGCAAAAACCTGCATAACCGGAGACCTCGTGACTACCAGAAAATTACGGATAGCGGGATTCCTCGCCATGACAAGCGCAGTTTTGAGCATTCCTCTTTTACTCCTGACCTATCATTTTTACGAAAACGATGAACCGGGGTATGCTTTCTTCCTTACATTCACGCAACTTGTCGGACTTAGTTTGTTTATCTATCTGAATTCATGCCTGAAAAAGTTCCTGAATCACCGCTTTTCTTTCCGAGGAGCTGACAATTATATTGATTTTCTGATTACGATAAATGTGTTCCTCACTCTCGCCGGCATTGGCTCACTTTTCCTTCCGGCATTTGCAGAGCCACTGGAACAATTTTCCCTCTTGCTGGTCGTCAGCTTCGGAGTGGGGCAACTACTTTTTGGCATTACGCTCTTTCATATCCCCGATTCCCTGTATGGAATGCTCAAACCCTTCTGTTTTTTCACAATCCTCACTGGGATACTGATTGCTACGATATTTCTCCTTTCGCTAGCCAGCCTGACCGGTGCACTGGCAGATGTCATGCTCGGAACTATTTTCTTTAAAGCAGCTGAAAAACCCGAGGAAGTGGCTTCCGGCTGAAGTCTCTCAACTCCGGACAAAATAATCACTCTCATTTTCCTGAAGAAATCAATCTTGCAAAATCTGCAAGCGATGGAACATCAATAAAGGAAGTATTCACTACTATCGCCATGAGACTCCCGCAACCACTTTACGAAGCAACTCTCATCCGTCGTTACAAACGATTTCTCGCAGACGTGAGAATTCCTGACGGGGAAACTATTACGGTACATTGCCCGAATTCTGGCAGCATGAAAGGGTGTGCCGAGCCAGGCAGTCCGGTTCTTCTTTCCCGGAGCAACAATCAAAAAAGAAAACTGTCCTTCACCCTGGAACTGATCCGGATAAACGGCCATTGGGTTGGTATCAACACCATGAGGCCCAATCACCTTGTCCGGGAAGCAATTTCCCAAGGAACCATTCCAGAGCTTTCCGGGTATCATGACATTCGTTCCGAAGTGCCGTACGGAACCAACAGCCGGATTGATCTTCTTCTTTCCGGACAGTCCGGCTCCTGCTATGTGGAGGTAAAAAATGTTACTCTTCTCTGCGGAGAAAGTGCACTGTTCCCGGATGCCGTCACGACACGCGGGCAAAAACACCTTCGCGAGCTGATGCAGGTAGTTCAGACTGGGGGCAGGGGTGTAATATTCTTTGTCGTTCAAAGAGAAGACGCACAAACATTCGGACCAGCCGACTCAATCGATCCGAACTATGGCAAACTGCTGAGGCTAGCGATTCAGAACGGAGTGGAGGCACTTGCCTACCAGGCACATGTCGGCCCCGAGGAACTATTTTTAACCAGACGATTGCAGATTTCCCTATGAACCACAATTCAGAATGGTAAACCAGTTTCCCCGTAAGACATGACTATTTTACTGAAGAAGGAACTTTTTCTGCTCTTCTGGTGTCATGGTCTGCAGTCGCTCACGCATGTTCTTTCGCTCATCCGGTGTCATGCGATGCCACTTCTCGCGGAGGACCTCCCGCTGCTCGGGTGGCAAGGTTCTAAACCAGCGAAACCGGCTGCGTATCCGAGCCTGCTCTTCAGGAGGAAGTTTTCGAAACTCGGAAAATCTCTTGCGAATAACCTCCCTTTGTTCAGGAGACATTTTTTGCCATCGGCTGAAACGATCCTGAGCCTCCTTGCGTTCATCTGGCGTCATTCGATCCCATTTCTCGGCATTTTTACGAAGCCTTCTCTGCTTTTCCGGCGATAACGAAGGCCATTGTTCCTTAAATGGCTGCAACGACTGCTGCTCTTCCTTTGTCAGTTGGTCCCAAGAGGTTCCAGTCACTGCTCCCCAGGCAAGCGACGCCGAAAAGATCCCTGCAAGAAGGACCACCAAACGCAGATATCTATACATAATCGCCGTCCTTTTCCGATATTTTCCCTGCTTCAGTTTTCGCTTCTACCATGAATTCCTCCAGTCCCCATCCAACATGAAATTCCTTTTGGCCCCGAAAGATAAACTGCTGCCTGGCCGGAATCTATCTCAGGAACAAACATATAGTTTGTGAAACTGCAACGTGCGCAGGTTCACGTTGTAAAACCTAAGTACCGCAGAGCATCAGCCCGTATGGTCAGAAGTCTCGAGCCAGCGGTAAAAATCCAGGTCCTTGTAAAGCTCCAGCTGTTCCTTGGTAGTAAGAAGTTCCAAATCCTCGACCTGTCCGGAAGGAACATTGTACTGCTCTTTGGATGTCCAAAGGGAAAGAGTCAGAACAAGCGCCAGAGCGGTAGCAAGGCCTCCCGCCATAGCCCAGCGGGGGAAAAGCGCATACCACGGGACCGGTGACGCCAAAGCTTCCAAAGCCCTGATCCGAGCGGACCGGAGACGCATTCTGATACGCGGGTCTGTCTCAGCCTCGGTTTCGTCCAGTATCTTTTTTAGACTCTGCACTAACGCTTTTTCGCTTTTTTCACTTGTCATGGTTTATGCTCCTCAAGCAATGTACGCAGGCGGTGTACTGCACGCGAATAATGAGTTTTAACGCTTCCGGTGGAACATCCCATTGCAAATGCTGTTTGCGCGACATCCATCCCTTCCCACGCCCGTAGCAGAAAAGCCTGACGCTGTCGTAGAGGAAGAGAGAGAATAGAAGACTTCAAGGCTTCTGCAGCATGGGAGTTGATCAGCGACCTGACCGGATCGGGGGAATTGGTATCCGGCATCGTCTGTATCGGATCCTCACGATCATCTGTATCGTCACCGTTTTTGCCAAACCAGGTACGAAAACGGTTACGGACCGCAGTCCGGCGATACCAGTCCGTAATCTTGTTCTGAAGGATTTTAAAGAACAATGCCCCCCACTCACTTTCAGGGCGAGCAGAATAACGACGGACAAAGCCAAGCATGGCATCCTGAACCAGATCGAGAGCTTCCTCTGGGTCACCGACTGAAAACTCGGCAATTCGATATGCCCTCGTTTCCACACCTGACAAAAATAGGTTAAGTGCTTCAGTAGTATCCAGAACTATCCTCCACCACAAGCTTTGATTAGTAAAACGCACAGCGACATAAATGGTTGACGCATTTTTCAACTCGGCCTGGTATCCCGTGCGGTTTGTTCGCCGCATAAATTCCGAGGAGTCCTGGCTCCTGGTAAAGCAAGGCGACGCAGACAAAACGGGGCTCTGACGAGGAGCCAGAACACAGCCAGGGGCCAAAAGAACCGAAATGAATTAGCCGCACGAACCACTAGTACCCATCAAGAAAAAAGGGCCCAGGAAAGGCCCTTTTTTACAACACCCGTGAGCCTCTTCCAGGTCCAAGAACAGGAAGCGGGATGAAAGAACAGTATACAGAAGTGAAAACTTCGTCAATGTTTTCCGGAAGCTCACGTGAGAGGAGGTTCTTTCTTCATAGTCCTGTCAGTTGGATTTGTATTGTATTACGGAAAAAAGAACAGCTACAGTTCTTTTCTGAATTTTACCAGCAGATAAAAACAGCCGGCTCCGATGCCCGCCATGACACTATCACGAATCCAGGGAATTGAACGATCCAGCCCGGATGCCCATAAGGGATCAAGAAATGAGGCACAAAGGAAACCGACCGCTCCCGTGGTTAGTAAAAACTTTATCATCACGACTCTTCATTAACAAGATGGACCCGTCTCCATTTTCGGACAGAATTGATGAGATAAATATCATCGGCCTGCTCCACATCAGCAGGCATAATAACCCTTTCTTTTATTTTACCCGTCTCAAGGAGCTGTTCGCGAAAGGTCCCGGCGAGAAGGCCGCAGTTTATCGGTGGGGTCAGCAGGATTCCATCTTTACGGATCACAATGTTATTGTTGGCCCCTTCCGTTACCTCACCCCTTTCATTAACAAAAATTACATCTACACACTCGGATTTCTTTTCCAATTCACGACGAAATATTTCCCGGTTGCTTGTTTTGTGATACAGAAAGCGGTTTGAGGAATCTACCGGTACGTCGGCGAACGTTATCAATGTCGAAGCACTGCTCTTGGTAGGGACTAGCGGCTCCACCTCAACTGAAATGAAGCCATTTCTCAAAAGAACGAGGCGTACCTTTGCGCTTTCTGAAATAGCCTGGGAGTATTTTTCAAGAGTAATCCGTGCTGAGGAGTGATCAAAAGTAAAACCGAAATAGTGGGCAGAGTCTGCAAGCCTTTTCAGATGTCGCTCAAAGAGGAAGTACCCTGAACCTTTCTCATAGAGAAGTGATTCGATCAGGGAAAAATCAAGCAAAATACTCTGCGCAAATAGCCCCTTTGCCAGACACTCGTCAAATTCCGCCTCCGGGGATGAGTACCAGGTTATCCCGCTTCCTACCCCCAATACCCCGGCCCCGGAATCCGTGTCGATAACAACGGTACGGATTGCCACACTGAAAACCGCCTGGCTCATTTTCGGAGCAATGTAGCCGATACACCCGGTATAAAGCCCTCTGGGCGCCTTCTCCAATTCGGCAATGATTTCCATGGATCGCTTCTTCGGCGCCCCGGTAATCGAACCGCAGGGGAAAAGGGCACGAAAGACGTCCACCAGTCCGACGTCCGGACGCAGGCGGGAAGAAACGGTAGATGTCATCTGGTGAATTGTTGCCAAGGTCTCCACATCGAACAGCGAGGTAACCGTAACCGAGCCATTTTCAGAGATTCTTCCGAGATCATTGCGTAACAAATCTACGATCATAAGATTCTCTGCGCGCTCTTTTTCGTCCCGCTGCAACAAAGCGGCAATTTCCTCATCCTCGCTCGCAGTTTTCCCCCTTCCGGCAGTCCCTTTCATGGGTCGGACAGTTACAACACCATTTTCAAGCTGAAAGAAGAGCTC